>JAIWOH010000215.1 GCA_020216985.1 Nitrospira sp. | reverse complement strand
TTTCAACGGACGGAGAGGAGTGCAGGAATGATCCTGAAGACCCTGCTCGCGGCGGCGTTCTTTTGTTCCTTCTTTTTGAACAACGGATGGGTGGTCTCAGCGTCGGATCAATCGGAAAATGAGCGGGGCCTTTTCCCTCCCGAACAACAGGACGAGCAAGCCGATTCCGAAGACCGCCTGGTCATCCTACCGGAGATCAAGCGGGAACATCAGCGCTACTTTCTCAGTTCGTTCAAGTTACCTGAGAAAATGACCTTCGCGGGCATGCCGGTTCCGTTGGACAACTGGCAGGTCCGGGAACGAATCGAATATGAGTTCTATCAGTTCCTGGCCAACGAGGGAGAAAGCATCATCCTGGCTAAACGAACCGGACGGTGCTTCCCTCCGGCCGAAAAACAACTGGCCGACGCCGGCTTGCCCGACGATCTCAAGTACATGCTGCTCGTCGAGAGCAAATGTATCGCGGCGGCTTATTCCAAAGCCAAGGCCTCGGGTCCGTGGCAGTTTATCCCGTCCACGGGGCGACGCTACAGTTTGAAAAGCGATGCGGTCCTGGACGAGCGCCGAAACCTTGAGCTTTCGACGGAGGCGGCGGTCAAATACCTGTCGTACCTCAAGGACTTTCACCAAAACGATTGGTTTCTGGCCATGGCGTCCTACAACGCCGGCGAAGAGCGCGTCCGCAAGCTGCTCAAAGAGCAGCGGGTCAGCGATTACTGGAAGCTCCACGCCCCTCGCGAAACCATGCGCTACGTGCCGCGGATCATCGCGGCCAAAGAGATCTATTCCCAACCGGAGAAATACCTGGGATTGAGCAAAAAGGATCTCTATCTTCCGCTGGAGACGGAAACCGTCACCGTGAACGTCAAGGAACCGCAACGAACGCTTACGTCGATCGCCGAAGAATTCGGCACCTATTTTCTGGAGCTCAAACTGCTCAACCCCGAATTCAAAAAGGACGTGCTGCCTCGCGGCACCTACCAAATTCGAGTTCCGCGTCAGACCTGCCCGAACCGGTGTTTCAAGCAGGACAAACTCCCCTAGCCCCATGGCTCTTCCGCTTCGCCTTCCCCCTTCCGCCGCCAGACCGCTGCTTCGAACGTTGATCATGGCAGGGCTGCGCGCCGCCGATCCCGGCCACGGACTGTTTCACAACGTGTCCCGTCAAGGTCGACTGTTGCGAATAGGACGGCACGTCTATGACCTATCCCATTATGACCGCCTCGTCATCGTGGGTGCCGGCAAGGCCTCGGCGCGCATGGCCCAGTCGCTGGAGTCCATTTTGGGAGCACGGATCGAGGGAGGACTCGTCGTGGTCAAGACCGGGCATGGTGCCCCGCTTGGGCGCATCACCGTCGTCGAGGCGGCTCACCCCATACCGGATCACGCGGGACTGCGAGCCGCGGAGCGGATCAAGGCCTTGGCCGGCGGCCTCACGTCCCATGATCTGCTCATTGTGTTGCTTTCCGGCGGCGCATCAAGTCTCTTGCCCGCCCCCGTACCAGGCCTCACTCTAGCCGACAAACAACGGACGACGGATCTCCTGCTCAGGAGCGGCGCCTCGATCGACGAGGTCAATGCGGTTCGTAAACACCTCTCCCGGTTGAAGGGCGGCGGTCTCGCGCAAAGTACGAAAGCCGCCGTCGTCACCTTCGTTCTCTCGGACGTCATCGGTGATGACCTCGGCACGATCGGCTCTGGACCGACGGCGCCGGATGAGACTACATTCGGCGACGCCATAGCCGTCCTGAAACGATATAGGATTTGGCGGGCCGTACCCCTTGCCGTACGCCGACATCTCCTCCAAGGGTTGAAAGGCAAGGTCCCGGAGACGCTCAAGCCCGGTGCGAGCCGACTGCGCCGAGTGCGTCATGTGATCATCGGCAGCAACCGGAACATGATCGAGGCCGTCGCCGCGATGGCCAGGCAAGCGGGACTTCGCGTCCGGCTCCTCCCGTCACCCATTATAGGGGAGGCCGGAACGGAAGCAGCGCGATTCGTGAACGCGGCCAGACGACTCCTCACCAGCCATGACGGCTTGCGGCGGCCCGCCTGCCTGATCGCAGGCGGCGAACCGACCGTCACGGTGACGGGACGGGGAAAGGGAGGACGGGCTCAGGAATTCGCGACCGCCGCGGCCTTTCATCTTCACGGAATGCCCCGAGCCTGGCTGGCGGCGGTGGGATCCGATGGAACCGATGGACCGACCGACGCCGCCGGCGCAGTGGTCACGGGAAACACCGTTGTGCGGGCCCGATCGCTCGGAGTGGATTTGCTCTCGGCTCTGAACCGTCACGATACCTACCCCGCTCTGCGCGCCCTGGGGTGCCATATCTACACAGGACCGACGGGCACCAACGTCAATGACCTTTACCTGTTGCTATTGCTCTAGGTACCATCCCGCTTGATGACCCAGCCTCTCGTTCTCCCTTTATCTCGCTGCATCGATCCGGCGCTTGCCGGGGGAAAGGCCGCAGGCCTTGCTCGACTCCTGTCTTGCGGCTTTTCTGTTCCTCCCGGTCTTTGCCTGACGACGGAAGCCTATGACCGATCGCTCAAACGGTCGGGACTGGATGCAGGGCAGGACTGGAAGCTTGCCATGGTGCTGTCGGAAGCGGAGCGGAACGCCTTGCTCCTGGACCGACAATCACGCATCCGAGCACTGGACGTCTCCGACCTGGCGGCTCAATGCATCACAGCTCTCCGAACCCTTTCGGCATCATCCGAAACATTGTCCTCCACGCGATGGGCCGTTCGATCATCCGCGACCAACGAAGACGCCGGCCATTCCAGTTTCGCCGGGCTCTACCGCACCCACCTCGGCGTTCCCACGGACCGCCTCGACACCGCGATAAAGGACCTCTGGGCATCGCTCTGGCACGAACGAGTCCTGCGGTACACCATCGAACGGGATCCTTCTCAGTCGGCTCCCTCGATGGCGGTCGTCATTCAGCCGATGCTCGATGCCGTTGCCGCCGGCGTCGCCCACTCCATCCATCCGATCACGGGTCGGTCGTTCCAGATTCTCGTCGACGCCGTTCCCGGCTTGGCGGCGCCGCTCGTCGATGGGCAAGCGACGCCCGACCAATACGTCGTCCAAATCGGCGCCGATCGACAACCGGTTTGGATTCGACGTCGGACCATCGCCCGCAAATCAAGCAGGTTGACGGTCGCCGAGGATGGGCTGCGCCATGAACCGATTCCTGAATCGGATCAGGAACGACCGTCCCTTTCCGACGAACAACTGCTCGAACTGGCGCGCACGGCCAAAGAGGTCGAAAGGACATTCGGCTTCCCCGTCGATCTGGAATGGGCGATCGATTCCGGCAAACTCTGGATCCTGCAAGCCCGGCCCATCACCGGGATCCGTCCTTCAGCGGAATTCACCAACGACGACTGCGAGTGGTCGCGCACGAATCTCAAAGAAACGATGCCCGACCTTCCCAGTCCGCTCGGCCTTTCTCTCATGGAACGGTTCATGGAGGAACACATCGTCGCTCCCTACCGCAAGCTGGGTTGCCGGATTCCGGCCGGGCTGTCCTCCACTCGCGTGTTTTACGGGCGCCCGTATCTCAACGTCACCTTGTTTCATATGCTGCAGGCGCAGTTGCGAAGCGACCCGTCGCTTCTGTCCGAACATATGGGCGGGGAATCGATCGCGGCTCCCCCTCCTGTCGAGCCACTGGGCTGGCCGGCGTTCCTGCGAGCCGGCCTCCTCATGGTGATGGAAATGCGGCGCGCGGTCGTTCATGGACCGACGTGGTTCGCCGAGATGAAGAAGAAGATGGCGGAACAATGCAATCCGCAACAAATCAGCCGGCTTTCTCTTCACGAAAGCCTCGCTCGCATAGAGGAGCTGAGCACCTGGATTCGAACGCACGAATTAACCTTCGGGATCGCCGGCGGAGTCGCTCAGTGTCTTCAGGTGATGAATCACCTGTTGCCCCGATGGCTGGGACCAGACTGGAGAGCCCTATCCAATGCGGCGCTCCAGGGGCAGGGCACCGTGATCAGCGCGCAGCAGATCATCCGCCTTGCCGAACTCGTCCATATCGCTCGGCACGAGTCGGCGGCCTCCGCCTTCTTCACGACCGACCCATGGAACCCATCCGGTTTCCGCGAGGCTCTCATGGGTACGGCCTTTCTCCGTGCGTTCGAATCCTATCTGGAAGACTACGGCCACCGCGGCGTGGGGGAATCCGACATCATGTCGCCACGTCTCGCCGACAATCCGGAGGCGATCCTCGCCCTGTTACGGACGCAACTCAGAACGGCATCGTCGGAGCCGGACGACATCCTATCCCGTCAAGCCCGCGTGCGAGCCGAGGCGCTCCACGAAATCAAACAGCGCATGGGATGGAAACTGCATCGATGGTGGATGTACCTGTGGTGGCGCCGACGCCTCTGTCGCTTTTTCGCGCTTCGTGAGGCGAACCGCCATCACCTGATGTACTTTTCCTCGGCCATCCGCCGGCTTTTGCTGCACGCCGGCGGTTTGCTCGTCTCACGGCGAATCCTCGACGATCCGAATGACGTGTTTTTCATGACGCTTCAAGAGACGACCGACCTCGCCGAGGGGCAAGAGCGCGACTGGCGTTCGGTGATCCGAACACGCCGCCTTGAGCGAGCGCACAACGCCCATGTCCATCCGCCCGACACGATCCGCGATTGGGAAACGGCTCGCGTTCGCCTTGCGGCACCCGACGATCACGATCGATCGGATCTCCTCTCCGGTGTGCCCATCAGCGCCGGCGTCGCGACCGGGCCGGTCCGCGTGCTTCGTTCACCCAACGACTGGGCCTCCGTCCAAGCCGGAGAGATTCTCGTCATCCCGGTCATCGATCCCGGCATGGCCCCTCTCTTCGGAATCGCCGGAGGAGTCATCGCTGAGATGGGAGGCACCTTGTCTCACGGAGCCATCATCGCCCGGGAATATGGAATTCCGACCGTCGCCAACGTCAGGGGCGCGCGCTCACTGCTCAAAGACGGACAAATCGTCCGATTGGACGCGGGAGCCGGAACGGTCCGTTTGACACAGCCGCAACACAGCTCTTCTACGGCCTGACCTAGGGCCGATCGCCCGGAGATGTTCGGCTTCTTGATCTTCTGGTGACTTTCCGTAATCATGTGCGCACATGATGCGACCTTCAACTTATTCCGCGTGGCGCACAGCTCCCCCACGATATTCCAACGGTGAAACGTTCCTTCTCCCCGCAAGCGGCCTCGATACCCCGACATCCGATTTACCGGCCGCGCGCGTGGAGGTTCTCTTCCTTCTAAGGCCAAAGCACGCCCGTCACGTTTTATTCGACCGGATGAAGAGCCTTACGAGAGCTGATAAGACAACGAGCTGCGTGTCCCGTTTTTCTATATGACACCTATGACACAAAGGATCGGTATGACGGACGAACAATTCCTGGTCGAAGAATTTCATCGCAAATTTGACATTCTGATCCAAACGGTTCCCGCCGATCCCGGCGAAGAAACCCAACGGCTTCGGATCCGCCTTATTCAGGAGGAATTCGACGAGCTCAAACAATCCATGGCTTCCGGCGATTTATCGTCGGTGGCCAAGGAATTGGCCGACTTACTCTACGTGGTGTACGGCACCGCCGTCTCGTATGGCATCGATATGGAGCCGGTGTTTCGCGAAGTCCATCGGTCCAATCTCAGCAAGGTAGGAGGCCACAAACGGCCGGACGGGAAGTGGGTCAAACCCGCAACCTATTCGCCGGCTCGCATCGAACCGATTTTGGAGGCACAACGAACATGCCTGACAGCGGAGGATCTCTCCTCTCTCTGCCGCATCCTAGGGGGGCCAGAGACGAGTTCATAACCGATCTGCACTGTCCCGGGTGCGGGTCCTCGTTCATCCGACCGGCCTACCGCACGGGGACCATTGAGAAGCTCCTCTATCGCTTCCACGTCTTTCCGTTCCGCTGTCAACTGTGCGCCGCTCGTTTCCGGGCCCATTGGTCGGTCTCCCCCGCCTGCGAACAAACAGTCGATCGCCGGGAATACATTCGGCTGGCCGCCTCGTTTCAAGCTTCTCTTCTTGCCGACAATGGCGCTCGCATGGAAGGTCGCACGACGGAAATCTCGATGGACGGCTGCACGTTCGAAAGCTCCACAACGTTGCCGCTCGGCAGCTTGCTTGAACTCGGCATCAAACCGGCGTCGGAAGAAGAACCGATCGTCGTCGAGACGGCCGTGGTTTGTTCGGCGAGACGAGAATCGATGGGATTTCGTTTTATCGACCTTCAACCGGCCGACAGGCGTCGTTTGAGCCAGGTTATCCTCAATTTGCTGGTCGGACGGCACATACGACCTTCCGAGCCGATGCACTAGTCCGTACGGCGTCGGCTCCATCCGTCCGCGCCTCCACGGGTTCGTTCCCGGGGCGCCGACACAATCAGATTGTCAATCAGGCGCACGGAACCGATCCGGACAGCCCCCAATAGAACGGCTTTCGACGTGACACGGGCAAGCGGCTCCAACGTCAATGGGTCGCACACGCCAAGATAATCCATTGTCAGCAACGGTTCTCGTTCGATCACCGCCTTCATGCTTGCCTGAACGGCCGATGCGTCGGCGATCCCCTTTCGAATCGCCTCGCCTCCGGCTTTCAGGCTCTTGTACAACATCGGAGCGATGACCCGCTCCTCCGCCGACAAATACGCGTTCCGCGAACTCATGGCTAGACCATCCGGTTCCCGGACGGTCGGACGGACGATGACGCGCACTCCCAGATTGAGATCCTGAACCAACCGTCTCACCAGAACCGCCTGTTGATAGTCTTTTTGCCCGAACAACGCGAGATGGGGGCGCACGATGCCGAACAGTTTCGTAACTACTGTGGCGACGCCGGTGAAGTGATGGGGACGCCGTTCTCCCTCCCACCGTCGGGCGATTTCCGGCACCGTCACCACAGTCTGGTATCCCTTGGGATACATCGCCGCCTCGGTCGGCTCGAAATACACATCGACTCTTTCCTTTCGACATACCGCGCGATCGCGTGCAGGCGAGCGGGGGTACCGTATCAAATCCTCTCCCGGACCGAATTGAGTCGGGTTCACGAAGACGCTCACGACCAGTGCATCTGAGCGAAGGCGGGCGGCCCGGATCAGCGACCGGTGGCCGTCGTGCAAGGCTCCCATCGTGGGAACAAAGCCGATCGTGACGCCCTCGCGGCGAAGGTGCTCGCTCCACGCAGCCATGGCTTCGGGACTGCGGATGATTCTCATGCGTTCAATCCGGACGAACAACCCGTCTGCGGGTCGAGGCGAAGGGGAAGAGGAGGAGGGGCGAACATCAGCACAACGGAATGGTCAGTCAATCGATCTAGCATCTGCGCCACGGACAATCCCGTGACCGGATGAGTCCAATGGGGAGCCACCTCGCTCAGCGGGACCAGCACAAAGCGGCGCTGATGCAGACGCGGGTGTGGCACGACCAGGTCCGGCTCGTCGATGACGCGAGCCCCATAGAAGAGAAGATCCAAATCAATGGTCCTAGGTCCCGCTCTGTTGTCCAAATCACGCCCCAGCGCCCGTTCGATCTCACGAAGGAACAAGAGAAGGCTGCGAGGGGGAATCTCGGTGTCCAGTGCGACCATGCCGTTGAGGAACCACCCCTCTCCCGGGTCCGTCCCGTCGTCGATCGGCTCAGTTTCATAGAGCGACGATACGCCCGTGACCTGCGAATGGGGCAGCAAGCTGAGCAAAGTCACCGCCCGATGACAATAATCTGCCCGATCGCCGACGTTCGATCCGAATCCGATGAAAACCGTTTCAGGCATCTCACCAGGCCTCAACCGCCATGCGCCTTCTCGACCAACTCGTCAGATTGACGATCGGTGAATGATGCTCCCGTCAGAATCCCGCGCGCTTGATTCGTTCGACCGCCTCCGCCAATCGCTCTTTGGACGTGCAGAGGGTCATTCGGATGTACCCTTCACCGGGTGAGCCGAAGCCGTTGCCCGGCGTGGTCACGATCCCCGCCTTTTCAAGCAAGTGAGCAGTGAAGGACGTCGACGTGTAGCCCTTCGGTACCGCCACCCAGACATAAAACGCAGCGGCGGGCGGGTCCACCTCCAGCCCCAGCATTTTTAGCCCGGGCACGAGTGTATCGCGCCGTTCCTGATAGATCTTGCGAATGCCGTCCGTCACGGACTCGTCCAGGCCGAGGGCCGTCACGCCCGCGGCCTGCACGGCTTCGAACACGCCGGAATCCAGATTGCTTTTGACTTTCCCCAACCCGGCCAAGACCTCTTTGTGCCCCACGGCAAAACCGATGCGCCAACCGGTCATGTTGTACGTCTTGGACAGCGAATGGAACTCGACGCCGACATCCTTGGCGCCCTCGACTTCGAGAAAACTGGACGGCCGTTTGCCGTCATAATAAATCTCGGAATAGGCGGCGTCGTGGCAGACGATCACTTGATGCTCCCGCGCGAACTCAACCACCCGCGCGAAATACTCCTTCGTCATCACCACCGACGTGGGATTATTCGGTGAATTGAGCCACATGAGCTTGGCCTTTGCGGCAACGTCCTTGGGAATTGCGTTCAGATCCGGCAAAAATCCGTTGGCTTTCGTGAGCGGCATGATGTGCGCCATCCCGCCCGCGAAACTCGTGCCGACCGGATAAACTGGATAGCCGGGACTCGGCACCAAGACGACGTCGCCCGGATCGACAAAGGCGAGGGGCACGTGACCGATCCCTTCTTTCGAGCCGATCAAGGTGAGGACCTCGTCGGCTGGATTCAGCGTGACATGGAACCGTCGCTTGTACCAATCGGCGACGGCGGTGCGGAAGGCCAACATGCCTTCGTAGGAGGGGTATTGATGGTGCTTGGGATTCTTGGCAGCCTGGGCCAGACCGTCGATGATGGGAGCCGGCGTCGGCAAATCCGGATCGCCGATGCCGAGATTGATGATGTCCACCCCCCTGGCGATCGCCTCCTGCTTCATTTTGTCGATCGCGGCAAATAAGTATGGCGGCAACGTTTTGATGCGCGTCGCCGGTTCTATCGGAAAACTTCCCATGCGTGTCCTCTCCTTTTTCTAAGAAACCGTGACCTCGAGTCGCCGCGGTAGGCTACTTCACTCTCACGACGAGAATCAACGTCGCGACGTCAGGAGGTGGCCGATCAATCGGTCGGCCATGGCGTGGAGTTCGGCAAGGTGCGGGAGCGCGGTCGATTTCACCTGGTTCACCGACAAACGAGCCTTGAGGAGATCGCCGGAACATTCCCGGCACAAGCTGTCGATCCCGGCCCCCTCCATTTCCAGGTGAAACAGCAGCCCGTAGGCATGTGATCCATAGCGAAACGCTTGGAGCGGCGCGACGTCCGATCTCGCCAACGGCACACAGCCGTCGGGCAGGTCAAACACCTCACCGTGCCATTCAAACACCTCGAACGAGTCGGGGAACGTACTGAACACCGAATCCTGTCCGGCCTCGGCCGTCAGCCGGACCCTCGTCATCCCGATTTCCAGCGCCTTACCCGATCGAACCGCGGCGCCCAACGCCTTGGCCATGAATTGGCTGCCGAGGCACACGCCGACCACCGGTTTGCCGGACAGCAGCGCGGATCGGATGAAGTCGGCTTCCTCGGCAATCCATGGGTCGGCATCATTGACCGACATGGGCCCGCCCATGACGATCAGCAGATCGCCCGCATCGCGAGGGAGCCCGTCCCGTGGAACGAGACGCTGCTCCAGCGTGACACCCCGCTTCGCGAGCGACGACGCAAAGGCGCCCGGCCCTTCGAAAGGAACGTGTTGGAGACAGACAGCTCGCATTGTTTGTCAATAGCTCTGTCCGGGAGGTTGACATCTAATCACAAGACTCGTACGGTTTTCCACCGTGTGCTTCCATCAAACGGTCGGGCGGTGCGCCAATGGGGCGTTCGTGCCCCCTGAGTGATCACGACGTCCAAGATCACACGGACTTGCGCGCGAGACAGTATCATGCAGCCATCCCTTCGCGCTATTTG
>JAIWOH010000151.1 GCA_020216985.1 Nitrospira sp. | reverse complement strand
GTACTCAGCCTTGAAGTAAGGGTTGTCCCGAGGGTACGATATCATCTCAACAGCAGGCTCTATACCAGTACCCTCGAAGAACTGCTGCATACCTAACCGCTCTATAGTCTCACCCATCCGCTCGTGGTCTAAAGCAGCCTCAGCCCACCACTGTATTATCGAGTCTATTATACCTATGTACTTCTCTATCTCCTCGTCAGTGTTTAAAGGTATGAAAGGAACCATCATCGAACCTAACATGTTACCAACCTTTAAGTGACCCTTACCACCAACTAATAACGAAGCACCCCGCTCCTTACCTATGTGTAAAGCCTTAGTCATAACGTTTAAGCAGTGCATGCACCGAACGCAGTTCGAGTTGTCTATCTTTATCTCGTCAGCGTTAGCCTCTATAGCCCGAGTAGGGCACCGGTTAACAACGTCCTTCTGTATAGTCTCTAAACCCCGCTCAGCAACGTACTTCTTGTACTCAGCCATGTCAACCCGTATAGCGTCCCGCCAAGTACCTATAGTAGCTATGTCAGCCCGCTGTATCGAGTTGTTGCAGTCGTTACCGCAACCCGAGAACTTGAACTTAACCTTGTAAGGTAAAGCAGGCCGGTGTAAGTCGTCAGTGTAGTTGTTTAAAACCTTCATGTGAACCTTAGCAGTGTCGTAGCAAGCCATCTCGCACCGAGCCTGACCAACGCACGACGAACCAGTCCGAACGCAAGCACCAGCACCACCTAAGTCCCAACCCCGCTGGTTTATCTCGTCGAAGAACTCCTGAACCTTCTCAGCAGTTATACCCTGGAACTGTAAGTTACCAGTCTGACCGTGCATCGATATTATACCCGAACCGTACTTCTCCCATAAGTCCATTAAAACCCGTAACTCCTTAGTCGAGTAGTGGAAA
>JAIWOH010000144.1 GCA_020216985.1 Nitrospira sp. | reverse complement strand
GGGCAACCAGAACACCGATGATGGTGTGGGTGCCACTGTACCGATGAAATGGCCCCTCGCCACGGAGCCGGCAGGCCATGACCACGACGTCCGTCCCAGTTCCGGTGGCGGGTGAGCCGCTGTCGGCACTGGGAACATGAGCATCGAGCAGCACGGCGGTCTTGGCCTCGGTCGCGACCTGAACCGCTCCCACCATCGCGGCGGGTGAGAGGCTACCGTTCGTGACTAGAATGAGATTGATCGTTCCAGGCACCACAGGATTCGCTTCAACCTGCCGTGTACCCGGAGTCGTCCCCCATTCTCCAGCCCGCACCGCGTTGGCGACCCCCACGGTCGCAAAACATTCAACCCAGAGCGATCCCGCTGCATACCGGGTTGTGACGAGTTGCGTCATCGGCACCGCCGTCATTAAACCAACCGTTGCTCCCCTGAGCCCATACCGAGCAGCCATCTGCCTCAAGCAACGAGCCGGATCGCCAAACCGCCGAGGGCGCCCGTTTGACGTCACATTGTGACCATCGACTTGATGATTGAGCACATAAGACGCGAGGCGAATTCCTCCGCCTTGAGGAGCGGACGAGAGCACCCGCCGCCGTCCCCCCAAATCAATGATCAATGTCCGGTCAATCACACGATGGCCGGTGCACACTGGGCCTGCGACCATTTCATCCATTCCGATCGTCAAGAAGGGTTGAGAGAGCCTTGATGAGCCGGTTGTTTTCCGATGGCCGGCGAACAGCAACACGAATCGCCCGCGCAGAGACTCCGGGGACCGACGAGCAGTCACGGATCAGCAAGCCTTGGCGTTTAAGCCGTGCAGCCATGGTCTCCGCTTGCCACCCCTGCGGCAGCTCGACAAACACATAGTTGGCCGAAGGCTCGATCACCCGGCAATCGGGAAGGGTGCTCAGTAGCGAGACGAATCGCGCACGCGCTCGGCCCATGAAGCGCAGGCTTTTTTCGGCATGAGCCTTGTCACCTAAGGCGGCAAGCGCCGCGACCTGGCCGATCGCATTGACGGACCAGGGCGGCAACTGGGCCCGCAGCCGGCGAACGACCGATCGTGAAGCCACGGCATAGCCCACACGAAGTCCTGGCAAGGCGTAAAACTTGGTCATGCTGCGCAAGACAATCACCCGTGGCCAAGAAGCAGCCTGCGGGAGCACCGACCGTTCCGGACAATAGTCGGCAAAGGCCTCATCGAGCACCAACCAGAGCTTCCGTCGAGCGGCGAGTTTGGCTAGATGCGAGATTGCTTCAACCGAACAGGCCCGACCGGTGGGGCTGTTGGGATTGCAGAGCACCAGGCCCTCGAAGGAACGGGCCCTGCCCTTGCTCGAATCAAGAAGCTGCACAAGGTGGTCAATAGGAATGGCATAGTCCTGTTCCCGTTGCGCATAGACCGTCACGACAGAGCCGCCGGCCCGTGCCATCGCCCGTTCATATTCCGAAAAGGTCGGATGCACAATCAGGAGCCGCCTCAGTTTGAGCGCCCGTGGGATTGCATCGATCAGTTCCATCGAGCCATTCCCCACGACGATCTGTTCCGGATCGATCCCCCACCGGTGGCCCAAGGCCTGCCGTAGCTCCCAGCAGGAAGTGTCAGGATAGTGGGTGACGAACTGGCGCGCGGCTGCAATGGCCTTCCACACCATCGGCGAGGGCCCCAGTGGATTGATGCTGGCACTAAAGTCCACGATTGCGTCGGGCCGGCAATCGAGCTCGCGCGCCACCGCATAGATATTGCCGCCATGGGCATCGCTCACAGGAGCCACCTTCCCCCGGCAGCCAGGATGACGCCCAGCCATGATGTCATCACCATCAACCTTAAAGCTGGAGCAATATCCTGAGGCTCCGCCGCCCGCCCCTCCGGATTGAGCAGCGGCCGTTCTTCAGCGACACCGTCGTAGAAATTCGTCCCGCCCAATCGAATGCCCAACAGGCCGGCCATTGTCGCTTCCGGCCTGCCGCTGTTGGGGCTGGGATGGCGGCCTCCATCTCGCAGGAGGACGATCCAACCACGACCTACGTCATAAGACCGATGAGCGGTCAGAGCCGCACTCAAAATGAGCAATCCCGCCGTCACACGGGCTGGAATCCAATTCACCACATCATCGAGACGTGCCGAGGCCCAGCCGAAATCGATATACCGTTCATCACGATGGCCGACCATCGAATCGAGGGTGTTGATCGCCTTGTAGGCGAGAGCCAAGGGGACGCCGCCCACAGCCAAATAGAACAATGGCGCGATGATGCCATCCGCCGTGCTTTCCGCAATGGTTTCAACCGTCGCCCGTGCCACTTCCGATTCAGATAGATGAGTCGTATCTCGTCCGACGATCATTCCTACTGCTTGGCGAGCAACAGGAAGGTCCCCGGCAAGCAGCGGCCGTTCAACCGCCCGCCCATGATCCCAGAGATCGCGAGCGGCCAGCGTCGCCGCGGCCAACCAAATCGTCGCGACCGAGCCGACCAGACCACCCAGCCGTTCGGCAAGACTGAGCAGCCCGGCACTTAAGCCAAACACACAGGCCGGTAACCCGACAGCGAGGCCGATCCCGGCAACCAGCAACCCTCGAGAACTCCGACACCGGGCCCATACGAATTTGTCGTACCAGGCAATGCATCGCCCTATCACCCGCACCGGATGGGGCAACGAACGAGGATCGCCCATGAGGGCGTCAAGTGCGGCGGCAAGCAACAGGGCTCCCGCGGTCATGGCAAACGTTGCAACAGAGGAACCAACAGGAGAAAAAGAATTTCGGCCAGTTCATTGGTCGCCCCCAAGGTATCGCCCGTCACGCCGCCGATCCGTCGATGGAACCATTGTCGTGCCATCAGCACGAGGACCGTTCCCGGGACAAGGACCAAACAGGCACCGACCACGCCGAACCCGATGCTCAAGCCGACCAGGAGCGTCCCTGTCGCTATCACGACAGGCCCCCACGACACATAGGTCAGAAACGAAGCCAAGCTTCCGTCCGGCCTGGCCGGAGGGGACAGGCGCGCCAGCAGCACCATCGACCACCGCCCCACCGCCGGCATGGTCACCAAGGCAGGAACACGTACCTCGTGAGGCAAGGCCATGAATCCGGCATAGCGGACAATCAGCGAGAGCCCCAGCGCTGTTGCGCCTATTGCTCCAATCGCCGGATCTTTCATGATCCGCAGTCGCGCTTCCCGATCATGCCCGCCGATCAATCCATCGACCGTGTCCGCCAGACCATCCTGATGGAGCCCACGTGTCAGCCCGATGAGCACGACCAACATCATCGCGTTCACAATCGGCGGCTTAAACACAGAGTCCAGCAGCAGATCGACCCCAACCAGCCCTCCACCGATCATGAACCCGACGAGGGAATACCAGGCCATCGAGGAGGCCAGCTCCTGGGCGGTCGGCTCATGGTAAGTCCGGCTCAGGGGAACAGCAGTCAGAAACTGCCAGGCAATCACGAACGACTGTGGAAACAACCAGCGAGTGGAACCCATCACGGATCACCCAACCGGCCGGTGAGCGAACGCTGCGTCATAAAGGGGCACCCCTATGAGTCGATGCCGAAGCAAGCCGACGGTGTGTCGTCACTGATATTCCCCTCCTACGGTTTGCCCTCTCGACACCTTGCCGTTACGAAGACGACACCCGGTCAGAGACCCCTGCTTCATCAAACGTGGCCATCTCCGTGTAGATCTTGACCGCGGCAGAGATAAGCCCCATCCCTAAGCAGGCACCGGTTCCTTCACCTAGCCGAAAGTCCATATCCAGCAAGGGCTTAAAGCCAAGATGTTCAAGAACCACGCGATGGCCACGTTCAACCGATTGATGAGAAGCAATCAGATAGTCTCGACAAGCAGGCGCCAGCGCCACAGCGATCAAGGCCGCAGCACCGGTGATAAATCCATCGAGCACAACTGGTACGCGAGCCGAGGCAGCCCCCAGGATGATGCCGGCCAGGCCACCGATCTCCAGGCCACCGACCTTCGCCAAGACATCGAGCGGGTCCGTTCGGTCAGGCCGATGGAGATCGAGCGCCCGTTGGATGATGGCCACCTTGCGAGCACGACCGGCTTCGTCAATGCCGGTGCCATGGCCCGTCACGTGATCAACCGGCTTGCCCGTCATCACCGCGGTGATGGCCGCGCTTGAGGTCGTGTTACCGATCCCCATCTCGCCAAGCCCGATCAGGCCGATCCCTTCGCGCGCCGCATCTATCGCCAACTCGATTCCGGTCGAGACCGCTTGCTCCGCCTGTTCCCTCGTCATGGCCGGCTCACGAGCAAAGTTGCGAGTGCCCTTCATGATGTTTCGAGCCAGCAGACCAGGATGGCTCCCAAACTCATAGTTCACCCCGATATCCACAATCCGCACCTCGACCCCCACATGGCGAGCCAGCACATTGACGGCTGCGCCGCCCCGCAAGAAGTTGAGCACCATCTGTGGCGTCACCTCTTGGGGATAGGCACTCACTCCCTCAGCCGTCACACCGTGATCCGCCGCCAACGTGAACACCACCCCCCGTGGAACCTGGGGTTTCATCGTACCGGTCATCGCCACATAGAAGGCGGCCAGTTCTTCCAGTCTCCCCAAGCTACCCGGTGGCTTGGTCAACCGGTCCAGCCGCTGTTGCGCCAGTTTGAGCAATTCCCTCTCGATCGGCCGGATGTGATGAGAGCAGTTTTGGATCAACGCCATCGTCATGGTTCTTTGATTTGGTTCTATTTCAATTTGAGGGGCATCCCACTGATCACCAGATAGACCTCATCGGCCTCGGCGGCGATCTGCTGATTGATCCGCCCGGCAAGGTCCCGAAATGCCCGTGATGCCCAATCCGCTGGCACCAAGCCCATCCCTAACTCATTGCTGACCATCACGACCCTGGCGTTCGTACGCCTCGCAGCTCGAAGGAGAGCGCCGGCACGTTCCTGGATCGCGGATTCCTTCTCACCCACCATCATAAGATTGTTCAACCAAAGGGTGAGGCAATCGATCAGAATGGATTGATACTTCGAGCCTTCATTGGCAAGCCACGATTCAAGGTCCGTGGGGATTTCCACAGTGTGCCAGTCCGATGACCGAGAAGCCCGATGGCGAGCGATCCGCTCGGCCATTTCTTCATCGAGCGCCTGACCGGTAGCGAGAAAAGCACGGGGCCCTCTCTTGCCGGCCAGCCGGAGCGCTATCTCGCTCTTCCCAGACGACGCGCCGCCCAGCACCAAGATCAGGCGGCCTGTTGCAGTCCTTGCCGATGGACGTTTACCTCTCTTGGCCGCTCGCATGGCGCTCCCACAAAAATTCCGGCTCCCCATGCATCGTGGAGACCCAGCGAGCGAGCACAAACAACGTATCGCTCAGCCGATTGATGAATGTGATGATGGTCGGATCGACCGGTTCGGTTTTTGAGAGAGCCACACAGACCCGTTCGGCGCGGCGGCAGACGGTCCTGGCCTGATGGAGAAAGGCGGACACCTTGCCGCCCCCTGGCAGGATGAACTCTTTGAGCGGCGCCAGCTCTTCTTGGCATCGATCGATCACTTGTTCGAGCCGCTCGACATCCCGTTCCGTCACCTGCGGCATATTTTTGAAGGTCTGTCCCGGCGCAGTGGCCAAGAGACTCCCGACATCGAAGAGCTTGTTCTGGATCCAGCGCAGCTCGGCTTCCAGTCGTTCCTTGGCGGAAGGATTGACCACCACCTCGGCATTCAGAGCGCGGACCACACCGATCGTTGCGTTCAACTCATCGATCGTCCCATAGGCCTCAACTCTCAGACTGTCCTTCCACACCTCTTGGCCGCCGGCCAGCCTGGTCTTTCCCTTATCGCCGGTCTTCGTATAGACCTTGGTGATCCGCATCGTGTTTCCTTTCTTTCGCCGATGATCAAGCCGGATCAGACTGCCGACTGATGGTCCCCTGCGCCACCTGGCCGAGACAACTCGGGCAGAGACAATCCCGATACCGAGCGGCGATCCAATCCATCTGGGAATCGGTGATACACACGGTTTCGCACCAACAGCGATACCCCTGGCATTGAAATGGCTCGCCACAGTGTTCGCAGATTTTCTCAACCGGTCCCCTCATCCCCTCATCTCCAACAGAGACTTTCGTTGCTTTACCCCACACAACGGCGAGGGGCCAGAGAGTCCGTCGCAACTCGACCATGAAAGACAGACATGCACCCGCAGCATCTCGCCGATCCAGAACACCATGCAGTCATCCAATTCAGAGCGGCAGGTCATAATTCATCCGCACGCCGCCGTAAATGGAACGGATCGGTGTTCCAAAAGGAAAAATTTCCTCGTACGTTTCGTTAAACAGGTTATCGACCCGCACATAGGCCTGCCAGTTCTTCGTTACGTTGTAGGAAGCCGCCAGATTGACCACGTTAAACGTGCCGAGGGCCCGCGCGGGAGAGTTGCCCAAGTTGTCATGCCGATTACCCACAAACCGATAGTCGATATCAAGTCGCAAGGCCTCGATCGGTGAATAAGAGAACCCGACCGTCCCCTGATCGACCGGCCATCGAGGAAGCCGCTTATTGCCTCCTAACCCCAGCGTGGGACTGTCGAACGCACGAGTCAGGGTATAGGTATATTGTCCCCGCACCTCCAATCCTTTGAAGAGCGTCAGGCGAAAGGCAAATTCCCACCCTTGGGTCTTTGCATCGGCGATGTTGATCGGACAGAACCCAAATGACCCAGGCGGGCAGAGTGAGCCACCCGAAGCGAATTGAATCAAGTTCTGAAACCGATTCCAAAAGTAGCCTGCGCTCAGATGGAGCCGATCATTGAAGAGACTCTGCTCCACTGCCGCGTCCAAACCGAGACTTTTCTCCGGCTTGAGATCGGGATTGCCAAATCCTTGAAAGAACAGATCGTTTAATGTCGGCGCTTTGAAACCGGTACCATAGCTTGCCCGAAACCTGGTGCCGGTTTCTTTGAGATGATAGCCGCCGGTCACCCGATAGGTGGTCGCGTCTTCAAACCGGTTGTAACTGTCGTGCCGCCCGCCCGCCGTAAAAAACAACCGATCCCAGAGGCTGACCTGCGCTTGGGCGAACCCGGCGTTAGACGAGAGGATCCGAGCCGGTTCCGCTGCGCCGTAGAACCCGGGGGAATCGCCTTCGTCCCTGCGCAATTGATAGCCGGCGGTGAGGAGCACCCACTCACCGATCCGCACATCGTTTTGCCATTCCAGCCGGCGGTTTAAAATTTCCAGATCGCTTGAAAAGGGAGTAAAGCAAGCGTCGACATTCGGAAAGCACGACGTCGGGCTGGCTGAGATGAACTGTCTGGTATTAAGATTGAAGCCGGCGTTGCCACTGTCACTCTTTAGCCGCTGGTTCGACTGCGACAGGGTCAAGATCGAAGTCCAATATGAGGTAATCGGCTGTCGCCAGGTGCCGTTGAGAATGAGATTCCGGTTCGTTGACCGCGCGCCGAATATATCGGCCGGGGCACCGCTGTCGGCGAACCCGTCGAAACTGTGCCTCGAATCATACCAGCGCATGTTGAACTCGAGACGGCCGTCCTTGGGCAACTCCGCGCCGATCTTGGCCGACACCTGAGTATTGTGGAACCCATCGTTTTCGAAGGCTCCCTTCCGGTAATCGATGGCTGAAAAACTGCTGGTATCCCACCGTGAGACGGACAGGGAAAAATCAAACGGACCTTTTGCCCCGGACAGATGTCCACCTTCTCGAAACGTCGCGAAAGATCCGTACTCAAAGAAGGCGCCGATACTCGGCCTACCGGTTCCCTTCTTCGTATAGATATTGATCACGCCGCCGATGGCGTCCGAGCCATATAACATGCCTTGGGCGCCGCGCAGAATTTCGATCCGATCGATGTTGTCCACCGTCAAGCTGGAAAAGTCATAGGCGCCGGTCGTGGGACTGTTGACGATCACCCCATCGATCAACACCAACGTGTGCCTGGCAAACGCCCCTCGCATTTTCACCGTGGCTTCGGTGCCGGGGCCGCCGCTCGACGTGGCGAAGACGCCCTGCGCCAAGCGCAGCCCATCGATGACGGTCTTGATCCCCTTTTGTTCTAACTCCTCACCGCTGATGACCTCGACGGCACTGGTGAGCTGCGTCGCAGGCACCTCTGTTTTGGTGGCGCTCACGACGACGCCAGGAGCTTCAAGGGGCTCCGACCGGCTCGCCATCGCCAGATCCTGCGAATGGGCTGAAGAAACAGAAACGGACGTCAAGAACAACGCAATGAGCAGACCGCGACCCGCGCGCTGACGGACACGAATCATGGCAACCTCCCTTTGGCTCGAAGAGGGTTGAGTTGGTCCGTCAGACGGGTCTCCTGACTCGCGGCTCGTCGCTTTTCTGCGCCTTCCCGTGCGTGAACCCGCACAGTGGCATCGTGCAGCGTCGCTCCCCGCTTACAGTGGCGGCACCGTGATGGCTTTGCACCATCTTCCCCGGCGCTGACGGATGATCAGTTCGACTCCCCTTTCCGAAAACGAGACGGCATCCCTTGTCGACTATCCGGGTGGGAAGAGGGGATGGAACCCTTCCCGCCAGCCTTTGGCTTCACCTCAGTTGGGCAACGGCATCATCTGAAAAGCGGCTGTCATCGGAGCCATGGCGCTGAAATCCCAATCGAATGTCAGAACGGCCCCTCGTTCCGATGAATGGGTCAGCAGCCGTTCTCCGTTTTTCACCACCAGACTCTGGGCTTTCCGAAAATCCAATGTCCGTTCCATTCCGGTTCGGTTACAGACGATCAGCGGCAATCCGGTTTCTCTTGAACGATCCTCCCATTCGCCGTTGGGGCCATGAAGTCCAGGGCCCCACGAAGAGGGCGAGATAAGCAGTTGCGCGCCGCTGCGTTTCAACGAACCGGCAATGCCAGCCGTAAAAGCATCGGCGCACACCAAGAGTCCGACGGTGATGCCATCACATCGAACCGGTTGTGCCCTGTCCCCCGGGCTGGACCAGGACAGCGCATCGCTCTTGGTATTGATCTTTTGATGTTTGCCCAGGATGTCACCGCGGGGACCAATCACAAACACTGAATTATAAAGCCGGTTCCCCTCCCGTTCCGGAGCAGCGAAAAAGACCGTGACGCCCAATTTCCGAACCAGTCGGCAAAACCGTGTCATCCACACGTCCGGCTGTGGCCTGATCCAGTCAGTCCCCAGGAGCTGAGGAAACTGAAGCCCGCATAACACCAATTCAGGCGTCACAATCCACCGGGCGCCGGACGCAGCCGCCCTGGTGACGGCCTCCGCCACCATCGCCTGATTACGAGCAACGGCGCCGGGAACGATGTCAAGGTGCAGGAGCGCGATCATTCCCACTGTCATGTGCCGGCTCTTATGCGATGCTCATCCTGTGGAGCCGGTATCGGTAACGTGACGCGCGGCCTCCCTGTCTGCGGATGGCGATCGATCATCACGTCGCACCCATAGACATCGTACAGGATGTCCTGCCGAATGATCTCGGCTGGAATTCCGACTGCCCGAACCGCGCCCTTTTTCAGCAACACGATCCGTTCGCAGAGGAGGCTCGCCACGTTGAGGTCGTGCGTGACCAGCACCACCGTGAGCCGCCGTTCCCTGGCCAACCGTTGCACCAGCGAACACATCTCGATTTGATGGCTCAGGTCGAGAAAGGCCGTGGGTTCATCGAGCAGCAGGATGCGCGGCTCCTGGGCCAGGGCCCTGGCGATCAAGGCCCGTTGCCGCTCTCCACCGGAAAGATCCGAAACCAGCCGATCCGCCGATGCCAGCATGTCGGTCTCCACCAAGGCTTGATGGACAGCGACAAGATCTGTTTCCGTCTCTGCTCCCACTCCCACATTCCACCACCCCATCTTCCGATGGGGGAATCGCCCCATCAACACGGTCTCCGCTACCGAGAACGGGAACAGCGATGGCTGTTCCTGAGGCACGACCGCAAGAATCCTGGCGATCTGGAGGGGCGTCAGTGTAGTGATCGGCCGTCCTTCCACATACACGGCGCCAAAAGCAGGGCATAACAGACCGGC
>JAIWOH010000143.1 GCA_020216985.1 Nitrospira sp. | reverse complement strand
CATCAATTTGAGCAAGGACGACTTGCCTGATCCATTGGGGCCGACGATGCCCAAAATCTCGCCGACCACGATGCTAAGAGAGACATTTTCCACCGTCCAAGGCCGGTCAGGAGGAGCATGGTCGTACCGGAACGAGACGTGCTCGACGGTAATCGCCGGTTCTTCCGACACCTGTTCGGTCGTCTGTCCCGTCGCCCGTTCCAATTCGTTGGCAACCGGCATCCGCATCATACTCATCAGACCATTCAGACCATCCGGCTTTTTTGCGTCAACAGGAAATAGAGGAAGATCGGGCCTCCGACCAGCGCCGTCACCACCCCGACGGGAATTTCAGACGGGGCCAAGATCGTGCGAGCCACCGTGTCGGAAATCACCAAGAACATGCCACCGATCAGAGCTGCGGCCGGCAGCAACAGTCGATGGTCTGCTCCGAGAGCCATCCGACCCAGATGAGGCACCACCATTCCTACGAACCCGATCATGCCACTGACGGAGACGACCGCGCCGACCAGCAAAGCCGTCACGACATACAGACGCTTCTTCGTCCGTTCGACATCGATTCCCAATGACCTCGCCGTCTCCTCTCCCTGCGTCAGCAGGTTCAAGACCGGCGCGTGAAACCACAACCACACCGTACCAATCAAGACAGAGGCGGCGATTCCGAGCAACTCACCCCATTCCCGAACGGTGACCGATCCCATCAGCCATGCGATCAGACCGGCGGAACGCACCGGCTCCATGATCGACGTGATAAACATCATGAGCGCTGTGAGCACGGCATTGAGCACCACCCCGGCGAGCAACAGACCATGAACCGGCAATCGGCCATGGGATTGGGCCATCTGATAGATCACCACTAACGCGATCAGTCCTCCCGCGAAGCCCCAAACCGGCACTACCGGTGCTTGTGTCAAGATGGACGAGCCTGCCAGCAAGGTCGCAAGGGTAATGCCCAATGCCGCTCCACTGGAGACCCCGAGCACATAGGGATCGGCCAGGGGGTTGCGCAACAAAGCCTGTAAGGTGGTTCCCACTGCTGCCAAGGTGCAGCCGACCAGAAAACCCATCAGAACCCGAGGCAACCGGACCTGGAACAGAATGACCCCTACAGGACCTCCGGCCTCATCAAAACGGCTGGCCGTCACCAGCCTCCACCAAGCTCGCAAGATCTCGCCGCCGCCCAGATGAGCCGATCCGAATGCGGTGCAGACGATGATGACGATGGTCGCAGCTACTACCATCCCAGCCAGCACCAGCCATCGGCGGCGGATGGTCACCACGACGCCGGCTGCGATCCGGTCGAACTCCGTCAATTCCCTCGGGAAGCCGGACGCTTGTGCCTTCTGCGATTGAACCGTCACAGAAGGCACCGAAGCCGCCTGTCCATCCGACATCCCCGACATCCTTTACGATCCTCCGCTTGCGTGAGGTTCAGAACGAAATTCAGAAGGAGCCGATGGGAACGGATGGAGAATGTCCGCCAGTCGTTCAAGACCCTCAACGATTCGGGGACCGGGCCGATTCAGCAGGTCTCCTGATAGAGAGTGGAGACGGTTCTGTTTGATGGCGGACAAGCCGATCCATCGTTGCCAGGCCCGTCGTTGGTCATCTGGAATTTCCGCATGTGATCCATTTGATCCGATGGGAAAGAGCAGCACCTCCGGATCTTCAAGCAACACCGTTTCAATGCTGAGCCGGGGATAAGGCATGGTGCTCTTGGCAGCCACATTGACACCCCCGGCCAAACCGATCAGTTGGTCGATGAAACTCCCCGGCCCTACGGTGATCAACGGCTCGCTGTTCAAGACATAGAGGACTCTCACCGGCGGCCGTCCTTGCACCCGTTGTTTCACGGCGGCGATCCGCTGCCGCGACTCCATCACCAGGGCGGCGGCCTCGGCCTCCCGATTGACCATCCGCCCGAGCGTCTGGATCTGCGTGAACACACCATCCACGGTCCGACCGGCCAGGAAGAAAATGGGAATATGCAGATGCTCAAGCGTGGCAACGAGATCAGGCTTCACAAATTCCTGCGGAGCCAGAACCAAATCCGGTCGTAAGGCGACGAGCGATTCCACATTGGGGCTGCCGTAGCCAACCTTGGGCTTGTGCAAAGCCTCTGGGGGAAAATCGCAAAAGGGCGTCACTCCCACCACGAGGTCTCCAGCCCCGATTGCAAACAACATTTCCGTGATACTGGGGGCCAACGAAACAATCCGGCGCGGAGAAGAGGCAAGGTGAAGCTTCCTGCCCGCATCATCGACGAAAGAGCGTGACGAAACATGCGTCATAAATGGCATGCCGGTTAAAATTCCTTGCGGGCGTCGTTTCATGGCTGACAATGCTCCATCAGTGCCGGCAAGGGCTGTGCTTTCCAGGCTCGCAGCGAGCACAATCGACACGCCTAACGTTGGCCAAAACCGGAACCGCAAAGGATTCGACCTCGGCCATGACATGCCGACATAAAAAATCCTCAAGGCCTTTTCGCAAGACCTTGAGGATTGTCCCCGCCTCTTCATCCTCACCTGTTCCCCAGCCCTCGAAGGAACATCGGTCACTCCTCCAGCCAGGTCTTCTGGCTCACGGTTCATCCTACTCCCCGCACCTTCCCGGCGCCGTTTCCGTCATCACTGCCTCCTCTTTACAACAGCGGCAGATAACAGACCACGCGCCAGTGGCGATTGCGGGTTTCGTCCCCATTTACAGCGGCGGGACCGCGAGGGATTCACACCCTCTTCCCTTAACTAGAGGCTATGTGAGGCAGCACAATAGGAGAGCCCGTCAAAGCTTGTCAAGGCCGAGACATCCTTGTCGGGGGCGATTCGTTCGGACAATGAGTTCCGTTCAGACTCCCGGGCGATCTGCTCGCCGACTTGTCAGCCTTCACAAGCCTGTGCTAGATTGGCGCAGTTTAGCACAACAGTTTTTTCCGAAGGAGAATGATCGTGGCCTTTCAATGTGAACTCTGTCAGAAAAAACCGCGGTCCGGAAACAATGTGAGTCATGCCAACAACAAAACCCGGCGCGTGTTCAATCCCAATCTCCAAACGGTTCGCGCCGTGATCGGCGGCACCCACAAACGCATTCGCGTCTGCACCCGCTGCCTGCGCTCAGGTCTCGTGAAAAAGGCGGTCTGAGCTTCTTTTTCTTCCATTTCCTCATCCTTGCTTGGCACAGGGGTGGTTTTCTTACGGCTCTGTGCAAGAAGTCAACGCCAATGAGGAGGCAAGAAAGGATTGGAGCGGGCGATGGGATTTGAACCCACGACAACTAGCTTGGGAAGCTAGGACTCTACCACTGAGCTACGCCCGCTCATGGTTCGCATCCTACGCGCACGCCCGGCTTCAAGTCAAGAAAGAGACGGGAGTCTCTCCTTTTTGATTCATGACATCACACACCCGAGACGCTGATTCTCCGGAGTAGAGAACGCGCATCTCACCCGGTACAATAGAATTTATGGATTCCATGCTGGCGGCGATCGATATCGGCAACACAAACATTGTCTGGGGCGTATTCGAAGGGGCGACCATCCAAGCCCATTGGCGGTTGGCTACCAATCCGAAGGCGACCGCCGATGAATATGGAGTCCTCTGTACCAACTTACTTGAGCGGAAATGGCTGCCTCCCAAACGGATCACCGGCGCGATCATCTCCAGCGTGGTTCCGTCCCTCACGGAAACGTTTGTCTCGATGGTGGAAACATATTTTTCCTGTACACCGTTGGTCGTGTCTTCGGACATAGATACAGGACTGACGCTCAAATACGCCAACCCCAAAGAAATAGGCAGCGATCGTCTCGTCAACGCGGCGGCGGCTCACCACAAATTTCGACGAGACCTCATCATCGTCGATTTCGGCACGGCCACGACCTTTTGCGCCGTAACCCGATCTGGAGACTATCTGGGCGGCGCCATCGCGCCAGGCCTCGGCATTGCGGCGGAGGCGCTCTTCACCAGAGCCGCAAAATTGAGCAAAGTCGAGCTGATGCGACCCAAAACCGTCATCGGAACGGACACCGCGAGCAGTATCCAATCCGGTCTTCTGTTCGGTTATGCCGGACTGGTCGATGCTCTTGTCAAACGCATCGAACAAGAAGTGGGTCGGCCCTCTTACGTCGTCGCCACGGGGGGATTGGCCTCCATTGTCGCTCCGGAAACCAGTACCATTCAGACCATCGAACCTCTTTTGACCCTAGAAGGGCTGGCGCTGCTCTATCGACGCACCCGAGATCTTCCTTTCCCCTCCTCAGACTGAAGACTGACCGGTTTTTCCCCTTTGCTCATTTTTCCTGATCGTCCTGTTGACTTCTGATCCTCTATGGATATCTGGTTGACAATCAAAGGGGGATACCGTGGGTGTCGAACAGGACGATTCTAATTCAAATTCAAAAAGAATCAGCGACTTAGAACATCGTGAAAACGGGAACACAGACACCCCGGAGACGGTCTCAGCCGATTCTCGATTAGTCGAAATAGAGAAAACCCTGGAGGCAAAAACAGAAGAGTGCAAGGCACTGCACGACAAATACCTTCGATTGGCCGCTGAGTTTGACAATTACAAGCGAGTCGCACAACGGGAGCAACGGGAGCAGATCAAGTTCGGCAACGAACAGTTGCTGAAAGAGCTTCTGCCAACCGTCGATAATATGGAACGAGCCATCAAAGCCGCGCGCGACAACAAGACCGCCGGCCACGACGCCTTGGTTCAAGGCGTGGAATTGACTCTGAAGCAATTGGTCGGCACCTTGGCCAAGTTCGGCGTGCAGGCGATCGAGACGACGGGACAGGCGTTCGATCCGTCCGCGCACCAAGCCGTCTCACACGTGCCGTCCGATTCAGTGCCGCAAGATCACGTCATCGATGAATTTCAAAAAGGGTATCGCCTGCACGACCGCATCCTTCGCGCGGCGATGGTCAGCGTGTCGGCGGGACCGGCCAAGACCGATGAACAACATTCAACCATCCACTAGCGAATCAATCATCTCGAATCTCGAAATCGGGAAGGAAGGAGCCATCCATGGGTAAAGTCATCGGCATCGACCTCGGGACCACCAACTCTTGCGTTGCCATCATGAGCGGCGGAGACCCCGTCGTCATCGCCAACGCCGAAGGGAGCCGCACCACTCCTTCCGTCGTCGCCATTACCGATAAAGGCGAACGGTTGGTCGGCCAAATCGCCAAGCGGCAGGCGATCACGAATCCGGAAAATACCATCTTCTCGGTCAAACGATTGATGGGCCGAAAATTCAGGAGCCGCGAGGTCCAGGAAGCGATCAAACGATTGCCCTACAAGGTCGTCGAAGCCGACAACGGCGACGCCCACGTGGAATTACGCGGCAAACGGTACAGCCCTCCGGAAGTTTCCGCCATGATTCTGCAAAAGATGCGGCAAACCGCCGAAGATTACCTCGGCGAAAAAATCACCGAAGCGGTCATCACCGTACCGGCCTACTTCGACGACAGCCAGCGGCAAGCCACGAAAGACGCGGGACAAATCGCGGGGCTGAACGTCCTGCGCATCATCAACGAACCGACGGCTGCGTCCCTTGCCTACGGTCTTGACAAGAAAAAAGACGAGCGCATCGCCGTGTACGATCTTGGCGGAGGCACGTTCGATATCTCGATCTTGGAGATCGGCGAAGGCGTCTTCGAGGTGAAGTCCACTAACGGCGACACGTATCTGGGCGGCGACGATTTCGATCTTCGGGTCATGGATTGGCTGGTCGACGAATTCAAAAAGGACCAGGGAATCGACCTGCGTAAAGATCGGATGGCGCTCCAGCGGCTTAAGGAAGCGGCCGAGCGGGCCAAAATCGAGCTGTCGTCGTCCCAGGAAACGGAAATCAACCTTCCCTTTATCACCGCCGACGCCAGCGGTCCGAAACACATGGTTGTCAAGCTGACCCGAGCCAAGCTCGAACAATTAGTCGACGACCTGATTCAACGCACCATCGAACCTTGCAGAAAGGCCTTGGCCGATGCCGGGGTTTCCGCGCGGGACATCAACGAAGTGGTTTTGGTCGGCGGCATGACGCGCATGCCGAAGGTGATTCAGGTCGTCAAAGAGTTTTTCGGCAAGGAACCGCACCGCGGCGTCAATCCGGACGAGGTGGTCGCCGTGGGCGCCGCCATTCAGGGAGGCGTACTCAAGGGAGAAGTCAAAGACGTGCTCTTGTTGGACGTCACACCGTTGTCATTGGGCATCGAGACCTTGGGCGGCGTGTTTACCAAACTCATCGAGCGCAATACGACTATTCCCACGAAGAAAAGCCAGATCTTTTCCACCGCCGCGGACAACCAGACCGCCGTTACCATTCGCGTCTTTCAAGGAGAACGCGAAATGGCCAACGACAACAAACTGCTGGGCCAGTTCGACCTGGTCGGTATTCCTCCGGCCCCACGGGGCATGCCGCAAATCGACGTCTCCTTCGATATCGACGCCAACGGCATCGTCCACGTGACGGCCAAAGATTTGGCCACCCAGAAAGAGCAATCCATCAGAATCACCGCCTCGAGCGGACTCAGCAAAGACGAAGTGGAACGACTCGTCAAAGAGGCGCAAGCGCACACGGAAGAGGACAAAAAGCGGCGCAAGCTTGCCGAAGCTAAAAACCAAGCCGACAATCTCATCTACCAAACGGAAAAAAACGTCGCGGAACACGGGGACAAGATCTCAAGCGAAGAAAAAGCCAAGATCCAAGACGCCATCGCGGCGGTAAAGAAAGCGTTGGAGGGGACGGACGCCGCCGCCATTGAATCGGCAACGCAAACGCTCATGACCGCCTCGCACAAACTGGCCGAGGAAATGTACAAGAAAGCGGCCTCGGCGACCGGTTCGGCTGGTCCGCAAAGCGCCGGTCCCACCGGTGATGGATCGAGCCAGTCCAAATCCGACGACAAAGTGGTGGACGCGGAATTCGAAGAAGTGGACAAAGACAAGAAGTCGTGATGAACTTGCTTGATAAGACGGCGTTGAATCGTCGAAACGACGAACTCCTCGCTCGTATATCTTTCTTCGTAATTTGAGCAATGGCGCCCGTGAGCAGACGCGATTACTACGAGATCCTCGGCGTCGATAGGAACGCCTCTGACGAGGAGGTCAAAAAAGCTTACAGGCGCCTCGCCCGTCAACATCACCCCGACCTCCAAACCGGCGAGCACCAGAAAAAGGCGGCCGAAGAAAAGTTCAAAGAAATCAATGAAGCCTATGAGGTGCTCAGCGACCAAGACAAGCGGCGTCGCTACGATATGTTCGGTCACGCTGGCGCGCAACAAGGGCCTGGAGGATTTGAAGGCTTTGATTTCGGCCGCGGAGGGTTCGGAGACGTCTTCAGCGACATCTTCGAGGATTTCTTCGGCCAGCCCCGCGGCGGCTCTCGCCCGGAACGAGGGAGCGATCTTCAGTACAACTTGGAAATCTCGTTCGAAGAGGCGGTTTACGGAAAAGAGGCCAAGCTCAAAATTCCCCGATGGGAAACCTGCCCCGACTGTAGAGGCAGCGGAGCCAAGTCGGCGGCTGCCATTAAGACCTGTCCCTCCTGCAAAGGCACGGGGCAGTTGCGCTTTCAGCAGGGCTTCTTCAGCGTCAGCCGCCCCTGCGGCCAGTGCGAAGGCGCCGGTCGCGTCGTAACCGATCCTTGCCCCACCTGCCAAGGCCGGCAGCGCGTCTACAAAGAGCGGACCATCGTCGTCAATATTCCGGCTGGCATCGAGTCCGGCATGAGGCTCCGGCTGTCCAACGAGGGTGAGCACGGGATCCATTCCGGGCCGCCGGGAGATTTGTACGTCGCGATCACGGTCAAGCCCCATCCGGTCTTTCAACGGAAGGGGCTGGACATCACCTGCGATGTTCCCATTAGTTTTATCACGGCGATTCTTGGTGGAAAAATTGAAGTTCCGACCCTGAAAGGTTCAACGATTCTCAAGATTCCGCCGGGCACCCAACATGATAAGGTTCTTCGCATCAAGGGACTTGGCGTCCCGAGCCTCAAAGGCGGAAGCGTCGGCGATCAGCTCTACACCATCAAGGTGCAAATTCCTACGAAATTGACGGCGAAGCAAAAAGAGTTGCTCGTGGAATTCGCCAAGGAAAGCGGAATGTCATTGGAGGACAACGGCGACGGATTTTTCGACAAAATGAAGACGTTCTTCGAATAGGCGATTTGTTTCCTGACTTCATCTCCTTGTTCCATCTACCTTCCACATGCCGGTCTTCTTCGTTCCACCCGAGCACATCACGCCAACGACCATTGCGATCGGCGGCGATCTGTTGATTCATCTGAGAGACAGTTTGCGTGTCACTATCGGCGAGACCGTCTGCTTGAGCGACGGAGCAGGCCATCGATATCGGACCGAAATCACGGCGATAAGCAAACATATGATGAGCGGACGGATTATCGAAGCTCAGACTCAGCCGCCTCGACGGACCCCCGCCCTGGCTCTTGCACAAGCCTTGCTCAAAGGAGAAAAAATGGATTGGGTCATTCAGAAAGCAACGGAGCTCGGCATCAGGACGATCGTTCCTCTTGAAGCCGCTCGCAGCATCGTTCATATGAAACCGGACCGTCTTATGGCTCAGTTGGCCCGCTGGCGCCGTATTGTGTTGGAGGCGGCCCAGCAATCCGAGCAGTGGGTGGTACCGACCATCACCCAGCCACGATCTCTACAAGAAATTTGCTCGACTCCCGAGCCCGCCATGGTTTCGCTCTTCCTTGCTGAGCGGCATGACGGCGCCGGCCTTGGCGACGTCCTCCTCCCCTCCGACGCGAACACCACGGTTCTGCTGCTTATAGGACCGGAAGGGGGCTGGACCAAAGAAGAGACGCTGATGGCCGAGCAGGCCGGAAGTCAACCCATCACCCTCGGCTCGTCCATTTTGCGGGCCGAAACCGCCGCCCTCGCCGCGATCAGTATTCTTCAATCCCGCCTTGGCAACTTGGGATGAAAGAATCCCCAGCCGGAAGGCAGCCAACCGACTGCGAGTAGGTTCGGGCGCATTATCGATACCCGGACGACGTGGCGCCAGGCTCGCCCCCCAAAAGACCGACCTTTCGCTGATTATGATGATCTTAAAGTACGTCCTCTGGTCGTGGAGAGGGGCTTTTCATCCGTTTATCTGGGTTCTTGAAGCGGAAAGAAAAATCGTGAGCGCTGTCATCCGGGGCCAACCGGAACCAGCCTTCGGCCTCAAAATGCTGACGGGACTTCGACTTGCCCTCCGGGTAAATTTTGAACCGCAGGCGACCGCGGCGATCTCCGGTCTCCTCATCAGGCGCGAGATGGCCGGACATTTCCACGTAATCTTCCAACTGATCCAGCGTCTTGTTAAGAAGCGAGCGAAGCAGATTCGACGAAAACGCCTGCTGAAACGGCTCATCCGGGTCAAACGACTCCGGTTCTCCAGCCCAGACCGGAACGGCCAGCGACACGACAAAGAGAACGGCCAATACACCTCGTGTCTTCATAGCCACGCTTTATCCCTCCGCTTTAGATGGGGTCAAATCCTTCGGCTCCGCGCGACTCGGACTCCACACGATCATCCGTCACCCCGACTTCTTGCAAAGAGGAGTGGGCAAGGACGATTATCGGGCCGGTTGCAGATGGACGATGGCCCCTTTTGCTCCAACCGCCCACCCCTGCCCCGTCCCTACAAAGCTCAGGCCGAACAACGAGACGGGCGCAATCGCCGTTTCAGGCACCCAGGTGAACCCTGCGTCGGTCGTGCGGTATAGCGCGCCGCGATCGCCGACAATCCATCCAACCTGCGGACCGGTAAACCTGACCTGTAATAAATCAACGAGCTTCGTGCAAGACTTTCCACAGGGCAGTGAATGGTCGCTCCATTCACGGCCGCCGTCGGACGTTTGAAAAAGAGCACCGGCGTTTCCGACCGCCCATCCGTTTGAGCGATCCGTAAAAAAGACGTCGAAGAAGGTGACGGCCCCCTGAGCCTCCCGGGCGACCCATGTCACTCCTCCGTCTTCCGTCGTCAAGATCGTTCC
>JAIWOH010000142.1 GCA_020216985.1 Nitrospira sp. | reverse complement strand
TAAGGCGCCGACGACCACGCCATGACGTTCGTCGACGAAATGCGCGGCATAGAGCGTGGCATGTGTTCCGCTTTGTTGCTCCACCCAGCGATGCCCACCGTCGGTCGTATGCAAAATCGTTCCGTCGCCGCCGACTACCCAACCGACCATGGAGGACGCAAACGAAAGACGATACAGGGGCTGCGCGACGTCGAGCGATATCTGCGACCAGGTTTGACCGCCGTCAACGGTCCGCCGTAACGTTCCGCCCGCGCCGATCACCCAGCCTCTCTGTTGATCGGCAAAAAAAATCGATGTCAAGAGGTTGGACGTTCCACTGGCGACCTTTCGCCACGTTTTTCCCCCATCCGTCGTCTTGAGAATGGTCCCTCCGGACCCGGCCGCCCATCCTGTCTGAGGAGTGAGGAACTGAACGCTCATCAGATCCGCGCCCGTGTTGCTCTTTTGAGCCTGCACAAGCAGAGAGGGAACTTCCGCCGATGCCGAGACGAGCCAGAGAACGACGGCGCAGGGAATCATCATGAAAGAGCCCTGCCGCCAAACCTTCCCGCGCCTCACACTCTCTCCCCAACCAACCATCATTGATTCGTATTGGCGTCTGGGCGGTTATTGTCCCAGTAGCCGGTATCTGGGAGGTTTCTGGCCTCAATGGTGAACGGGCCTGCTTCAATGGTGAGCCATTTTTTTGGCGTGCAACAGCTCCCATCGGGAAGGAGATCCCATGATCCTCTCCGGACGACTAGCGGACCGGTCGCCAAGTTGTCGAAGAACGCTCCCTTCTTGCCGATCCCATAGAGATTGCGACGAGGGACCTTCACCACAATCTCTGAATCGGTCCAGGACTGGACCAGCGCAGCCGCCCCATTGAACAAGACCTCCGTTCGCGAGACGTTACTGACCACCGTGGAGGGATCGTCCGGCTCGTTGATTTCAAGATCTGTACGCCGCTTGTAAGCTTTTTCATTCAATCGTAAATCCGCATGCTCGGCGGTCTTGAGAAATGTGCCGAACCCTCTGCCCCTGATCGTCACGGTCTCATCCAACCCTGCGGATTTCGGTTCATACGATTCCACGACGGGAGTGACGACCGTGAAGGTCCCCGCCTCAATCGCGACGGTTCCCCGCTCGGCGCAGCACCGGCCATCCGGCAGCGGCTTGGTCGCGCTTCGATATACCACCACTTTTCCGCTCTTGGCGCTGAAGGGTACCCAGACGTCGATCCGGTCATCGATCCAGCGATAGATCACGGCCGGGACGCCTCCGATTTCGACGCGGTTGTCCCCCTTATCGAAATCAATGAAGTTAAAGGGAGTCGCGCCGCTCTCGCTGTACACCCCGAAATGTTCCCCGTCGATGCGCAGCAACGTCCCGATCGGCGCGCTGGAAGGACTCATCCCCGTGACCTTCGGCTCCTGCACGGTAAACTGAGCGACCGTTCGTGTCCGTCCCTGACTACGCAGGACGACAGGGCCAGACGCCGCACCCAAAGGAACGTGCGCCACAATGACATCATCTTTCCACTGGGCCAGCACAAGCGGTTGATCTCCTATCAGCACGGCGTCGTTCGGCCCCTTTTCGGCACCGAACCCACCGCCGAACAGCACCACCTTCGTTCCGACCGGACCGCTCACAGGATCGACCCGTACCGACGGGATAAGGGAAATCCTCGCGGCATTGCTGACGACATACTCCACTGGAGCGCAGCAAGAGCCGTCCGGCAGCGGATCAGACGAGGCCAGCCGTACGATGACTTCGCCGGTTTCTGCGTTGGCGGGAATCTCCGCCTCGATGAGATCATCCTTCCACCGTTTCGGGCGCACGACCACGCCGCCTATGATCACATCGTTCACGCCGAACATGGTGTTGGGATCACGCGATCCCGCGGTCGCCCCAAAATGACGGCCCGTAATTTGAAGTACCGAACCCCGTTCCGCCTCCGTGGGCGTGACGGTGTCGATCTGCGGCATCGCCACGGTCAACGTTCCAACCGAAAACTTCTTCTTGCCGACCCAAACCTCGACAGGACCGCTTTCGGCCTTGAACGGAACCTTAAACTCTATCGTGCTCGGTTCCCATCGTTGGATCAGCGCCGGAATACCGCCGACCAGCACCCGATTGGTCGTCGCCGATCGAAACGTTCCCCATCCCTTCCCACTCACCGAAACGGTCGAACCAGGCGGAACGGTTCCAAGGGATAACTCGAACGGGGGAACTCCTCCATAAGCAGACAACGTGAGACCACCCAGCAGAGCTGCGCACAAGGCCGATATCCTCGCCGTTTTCATACCGTCCTTTCTGAATTGCAGTCGATGGTCATGGACTGGCATCCAAAACGTGTCCGCTCTTCCTCAGTCGATCGGACTATAGCAACCGATTTTTTAGGGAGTCAAGGCGACGGGGATCGGCGGATCATTCAATCCGACACTCAGACATTCGAGCAGAATACGAGGGACTTGCGAGAATCGAAGAAGATGCCTGCCTAAACCTAGGCGACTTGAAGAATCAGCTCGATTTCGACCGGAGCCTGACGAGGAAGCTCCACCGCACCGACCGCGACGCGAGCATGGCGGCCGGCGGCGCCGAACACCGCCACCAGCAGGTCTGAAGCTCCGTTAAGCACCTGCGGCTGATCAGTGAAGCCGGAAGCCGAGGCGACGTAGCCGATCATCTTGACGACCCGGACCACCCGCTCAAGCGAATCAATCTCGGCCTTCACAATCGCCAGCGCGTTCAGCGCGGCTATTTGGGCCGCTTCTTTTCCCTGTTCGACCGACAAGACCTCGCCCAGTTTTCCCGTCATGCACAACTTGCCGTCCTGCATAGGAAGGACTCCGGAGAGAAACAATAACTCCCCCGCTCTGACGGCGGGCACATAGTTCGCCACCGGCTTTGGAGGTGGTGGCAACGCTAACCCTAAATCTCGCAGCTTGGCCTCATATGACATTTTCTTTGCCGCTCCCCTGCTCTCCTTCCGTTGTGTCCAGCCCCTCACCCAGGTTTGATCGCTTCCCAAAAACTGTCTCCGATCGACAGCCGTTGGGCGCCGAAGGCGTCCGCCACCGTTTGTCCGAGATCGGCGGCGGTGGAACGAGTCCCTAAGTCCACCCCGGCGGGCAATTTAGGACCGAGAAGAAGAAGCGGCACATATTCTCGCGTCGGCCTCTTCAATGGTCTCGACAAATCACGCCCATGGTCGCCGGTGATGATGACCAGATCCCCAACACGTAACTTATCAAACAGACCCGGCAGACGGCGATCAAAATCTTCCAACGCCGCGGCAGTCTGAGTCGCGTCCTCTGTCGAGAAATCCAAACCGACATAGAGAAGTCCGCGTGGAACCTTGCTCAGCAGGTCGACGGTTTCCTCGAAGGCCTCCTGAGCGGACCGGGCGGAAAAGGTTTTTGTCAAACTTCTTCCACTGAATAAATCTCCCACCTTTCCTATACCCATAACGATCTGGCCGGAGCGATTCAACGCGTCCAGCATCGTGACGCCTGGCGGCTCCACGACAAAATCTCTCCGGCTTCCATGGGCATGAAACCGTCCGGGCTCGCCGGCAATCGGCTGGGCGACGATTCGAACGAGCAATCCGGCCTGTTTAAGCGTTTTCCATGCTTCACGACAACCTTGATAAAGAGCCGCGCGAGCCATCACCGCCTCATGCGCGGCCACGTAACAGGTATTTCGGCCGTCAGTCCATAGCATCGGCGCCCCGCAGGCGAAATGATCCGCGCCATATTCTTTCAATGTGGTCCCGAGAGAAGCTGCGCCCTTGCCGATCACTTTTCTGCCCAATGCTTGCTCGACGGCGGCCACCACCTGCCGAGGCACTCCATCCGCGCAGCTCGGAGGAACCGTACCGACAATTCCGTTCATTTCCCAATGACCGGCGACCGAATCGGTTCCCCGGCTCGTAAAACACAGGCGACCGAAACAACCCCGCGGCTGAGTCGTCGACGGCACCCCCGGAATCAAGGCGACGTGCCCCAACCCCAACGTTTCCATATTTGGCAGACTCAACCCGCCGACCATATCGGCCAAATGAGCAAGGGTATTCGCTTCAGCGTCGCCATGTTCGGCGGCATCCGGCAGAGGACCGATGCCCAATCCATCAATGACGAACAGTAGCACGCGATTGATCATAAAATCTGGAATGCTCTCCATTCTTTGACGATGGGAACTCCCGCGCTGGTCCCGATCCGATCGGCACCCGCTTCCAACATGGCTCGTGCGGTTTTCCAGTCTCTGATGCCGCCGGATGCCTTGACCTTGGCTTGCCCGGCGACGGCTGCCTTCAGAAGCCGGACATCATCGACTGTGGCACCGGATGGGCCGAAGCCGGTCGACGTCTTCACGTAATCGGCCCCTGCCTCTACAACCAGCCGGCAAGCCGTCATTTTTTCCTGATCCGTTAAATAACATGTCTCGAGTATAACTTTATGTTCTGAATCGGGGGTCGCTTGCACGACTTCGGCGATGTCTTGCCGGACGGCATCATAGTCCCCTGATTTCAACCGACTGATGTTGAGGACCATATCCAGTACGGTGGCTCCCTGTTCGACCGCTTCAACTGCTTCCGTAACTTTTGTTTTTGTCGTGTGACCACCGAGGGGAAACCCGATAGGAACGCCGACGCAAATGGAATAGCCCTCGACGGCGGCCACGGCCTCCGCAAGATAGGATGGCGGGACAAAAATTACCGAAAAGTTATATTCGATGGCTTCCCGACAAACTCGCAGCACATCACCTCTCGTAGCGTCGGGCCGCAACACCGTATGATCGATCAAGTCGGGCAGGTTCCAATTCGGCATGGCTGAAGACCTGTTAGGAGTGGGAGAGTTGCCTTTCTCGGCTCATCGACGTCTCGGAACGGTTGCCTCGACGGAAGGGCCGTTTCTGATACTGTTCCACCGCTTTGTTATGTTGAAGAAGCGTGGTAGAGAAGTAGTGGGTTCCGTCGTTCTTCGAGACAAAGTACAAATGAGGCGTCGACGCAGGATAGAGAGCGGCGCGAATCGAATCAGCCCCCGGACTGGCGATCGGCCCGGGCGGCAGGCCCACCCATCGATAGGTATTGTAGGGGCTTGGATGCGAGAGGTCCTTTTTGCGCAAATTGCCGTCAAAGTGGGGCAGGCCATAAATGACCGTCGGGTCGCTTTGCAACGGAATGTTTTTCTTGAGACGGTTGTGAAACACGGACGAGATACGGGGACGTTCGTCCGCCGAGCCTGTTTCTTTTTCGATCACCGAAGCCAGCGTCAGCACTTGGTGCCTCGTCAAGCCCAGCTCCTTGGCCCGTCCCTGCCATTCGGCCGAGAAGACCCGGTCAAGCTGATCCACCATTGTCTTAATTACGTCCGCCGCCGCCGTGCGTCGAGCAAAGCGATACGTATCAGGAAACAAATAACCCTCAAGACTTTCCGCTGAAATCTTCAACGTTTGAATGAACGATTTGTCACGGGCCAGGCGGATGAACTCGGCACGATCCGTAATGTTCCGCTCGGAAAGCATGTCCGCGATTTGAGCGATGGTGTACCCTTCCGGAATCGTGACCGAATGGAGAACGACCCGGCCGGTCAACAGTTTTGACAGAATATCCGCGGGAGGCATGGCAGCATGCAGCTCGTACTCTCCCGGCTGAACCTTCCGATCGGCCTCTTGGGATCGCGCCAGCCACACGAAGGCAAATCGACTCTTGATTACTTGTTCTCGTTCGAGCAAGGCCGCAACCTGCTGCAAGGTCCATCCGGCCGGAATGACGACCACTTTGGGGGAAGGATGGTCGGAATCGGACAGAAGTGGTGATTCAGCCCAGCGGATCATCTGGTACAAAGCCATCGCGCCGAGACCGGCGACGGCGACGAGCACGAGAAAAATCTGCGCGAGACGAGACTTCATAGGGAACTTCGCTCACAGAATCCGTGAGAGACGCTGAAGAACTTTCACAAGCCGCGGCATCCGCACCCGTCGAATTTCTTTCGGCCGGCGCAGTCACCGACGTCAAGTACCCTTGCAGCAGCAACGAGGCCGCGACTCGATCGACCACTCCCTTGCGCTTTTTTCTGCTCACGTCCGCGGCGATCAAGAAGTCTTCCGCCGCTTTGGTCGTCATGCGCTCGTCCCAGAGAACAAGCGGAACGGAAAGAGCGGCTTCCAATTTTATAACAAACTCCCGCATCGACCGGACGGCCGGTCCTTCCCGCCCGTCCAATTGAAGCGGCAGCCCCAAGACCACCCGCTCCACCTCATGCGAGGCGACCAATGTCGCGACGTGCGCAATGTCCTGATCCAACGTTCGCCGCTCGAACGTTTCGAGCGGCCGGGCTGTCCACCACAATTCGTCGCTCAAGGCGACGCCGATTCGTTTGGTGCCGTAATCGAGAGCAAGAATCCGACCGGGCATGATTTTATCTCGCGAGGGCCCGCTCGACCAGCTCAAACACTTTTTCTAACGCACGATCGAGTTTGGCTGGCTCCTTGCCTCCGGCCTGCGCCATTTCCGGCCGCCCGCCGCCGGTGCCGCCCACCTCGCCCGCCATCGCCTTCACGATCTCGCCAGCCTTCAAGGAACCGGTCAGATCTTTCGTGACCATGACCAACAACGATACTTTCCCGTCTTCGGTCGCAGCACCCAGAGCGACGACGCCGCTCTTCAGTTTATCCCGCAACTGATCGGCCAAGGCCCTCATGCCGTTCATGTCCAAACCGTCCGTTCGCTGAACATGCACCGAGACGCCGGCGACCGTCCGAACGGTCGAGGCGGCTGTCTGGCCGCTTGCCAACTTCAGTTTCAGTTCCTCCAGCTCCCGTTCCTTGTCCTTCAACTGGGTCATCACTTTTCTGGTTTTCGCGACGACCTCCATAGGACCGACTTTGAGCAACTCGGACAATTCGCGAATCTCGGCTTCAAGTTTTTTCATATGCGCCATCGCGCCGCTTCCCGTCTGCGCCTCAATCCGACGAACGCCTGCCGCCACGCCCGTCTCGGAGAAGACGCGGAAGAGTCCGATTTCGCCCGTGTGCCGACAGTGCGTCCCACCGCACAGTTCTTGGCTGAAGGATTCGACGGCCACGACCCGAACTTGTTCTCCATATTTGTCGCCGAAAAAGGCCAGTGCCCCCTTGGCCACGGCCTCCTGAAAATTCATCACTTGGGTTCGCACCGGCTCGTTTTTTCTGACTTCTTCGTTGACCAACGACTCGATATCGTCAACATCGCGAGCGGAAAGCGGCCTGAAGTGCGCAAAGTCGAACCGCAGTCTATTCGGCCCGACCAGCGAGCCATACTGTTTGACGTGAGGACCAAGGAGTTGGCGCAAGGCTGCGTGCAGCAGATGGGTCGCCGTATGGTTCCGCGCCGCGTCCTGTCGCAAGACACCGTTCACCGTCGCGACGAGCCGCTCTCCTTCGCGAATGCAGCCTTTCCGAACGACGCCCTTGTGGAGAATCATGGTCGGCGTCGGTTTCGTCGTATCCGTGACGTCAACCACTCCTTCCGGGCCTATGCAGGTCCCATGATCCCCCACCTGTCCTCCCCCCTCGGGATAGAACGGCGTCACATCCAAAACCATCTCGACTTCATCTCCTTCGACCGCTTCTTTGACCAACCGATCACCCTTTAGGATAGCCAAAAGAATTCCCTCGCTCTCCAGCCGGTCATACCCGACGAACGTGACGGCTCCAACGCGCGAGGACAGCTCGGCGACCGAGGACCTGACGGTTTCCTGCTCGAATCCTCCGATTTTGCGGGCTCTATTCCGCTGCGCTTCGATCGCCGCCTCGAATCCCCGTTCATCGACGGTGAGTCCCTGTTCCCGACAGGCCTCGGCGATCAAATCCATCGGAAAGCCGTACGTGTCATAGAGTTTGAAGACGTCGTCGCCGGTCAATAGAGTCCGTCCCTCGGCGCGCGCCTTCTCAATAAGGCCGTTCAAGATCGGCAATCCTTGGTCGAGCGTCGCGATGAACCGCTCTTCCTCTCCCTTCGTGGCCTCGGCGATCGTGCCGGCCGCCGCCCGCACCTCCGGATAGACGTCGCCCATCTGCTCCACCACCCTGCCGGTGAGATCGTAGAGAAAAGGCTCGACAATGCCGAGCAACCGCCCATGGCGAGCGGCCCGGCGCAGAATCCGCCGCAAAACGTAGCCGCGCCCCTCGTTGGACGGCAAGACGCCGTCCGCCATCAGAAACGTGACGGCCCGGAGGTGATCCGCAATGACCCGCATCGATCGATCCGCCGAGCCCTCTCGACCGTACTGCAAACCGGCTCGTGCGGCGATCGCCGTCAAGAGCGGCGCAAAGAGATCGCTGCCGTAATTGCTGGGGACGCCTTGCGCGACGGCGGCCAACCGCTCCAACCCCATCCCTGTGTCGATGCTCGGCCTCGGCAATGGATGAAGCGTCCCCGACGCATCTCGATTGAACTGCATGAAGACAAGGTTCCAGACCTCGATGACCCGGTCGCCCTCTCCGTTCGGACGATCATCGCCGGGGATGCACGGCCCCTGATCGAAATGAATTTCCGAGCAGGGGCCGCAGGGGCCCGTGTCCGCCATCTGCCAGAAGTTGTCCTTTTCGCCGAACCGCACGATACGCGCAGGCGATACGCCGATCTTTTTCCACAGGACGTCGGCTTCGTCATCCTCGCGAAAAATCGTAATCCACAGCCTGTCTTTTGTCAGTCCGACGATCTTGGTCAAGAACTCCCATCCGAATGCGATCGCGTCGGCCTTAAAGTAATCGCCGAATGAAAAGTTGCCCAGCATCTCGAAGAAGGTATGGTGGCGGCCGGTGTAACCCACGTTTTCAAGGTCATTGTGTTTGCCGCCGGCGCGCAGACATTTCTGTACGGACACCGCCCGCTTGTACGGACGTGTCTCTTCTCCGAGAAACACCCGTTTGAACTGATTCATCCCGGCGTTGGTAAACAGCAACGTGGGATCAGCCTGCGGAATGAGAGACGAACTCGGCACGGCCTGATGGCCTTGCCGCTCGAAATAGTGAATAAACGATTGTCTTAATTCCCGCGCACCATGCGTCATGATCCGGGCCCTTCGTGTGTCAGACCGTTTTCGCCCATCATACAACGAATCGTCTCTTCGTCGAACCCCCGTTGGCGCAACCGGCGCACAACCTGGATGGGCGTCATCTCCCGCCCCGTCCGACGCAATACATCAAGGGCCGAGCGGGCCAGCGTCCTCTCATCGGGCAAATTGCACAACAGGTCCTCAATCGTCGCGGGATCGATTCCCTTTTCCGTCAATTCAGCCTTAAGCCGCTCCCGTCCCATCGGCCGGCGGGTGAGCCGACCGGCGATCCAGCGCTCCGCGTAAGCTCGATCATTCAAGTAGCCGAGCTGAAACAGCCGACAGACGACCTGTTCAATTTGAGTCCGGGAAACCCCTTTCTGATGGAGCAAGTGACGAACTTGGAGGCTGGTTCGATCACGGGCAGCGAGATAGCCTATGGCAAGTTGTAACCATTTGCCTTCTTTCTGCAAGGACGGCTTGACTGCATGATCGCTACGACCGATGCGCCCGCTTGTCATCTGTTCGGGACAGCGGCTTGTCTTCCTTTGACGCCGCCTTCTCCTCTTTACCGGTTGACTTCTTTTCATCTAACCTCGGCACCCCAGATAGCTCTCGAAGTTTTGATTCAATTTCTCTTGCTATCTCATTGTTATTTTTAAGAAATTCTCTTGCTGCATCACGCCCCTGCCCGATCCGTTCACCTTTATAAGAATACCAGGCACCCGACTTCTCGATGACGTGTTTCTCGACACCCAAGTCGATAAGCTCGCCGGTTTTTGAGATTCCCTCCGCGAACATGATGTCGAACTCCGCCTGTCTAAATGGCGGAGCCATCTTGTTCTTCACCACCTTGACCCGAACCCGGCTGCCGATGACGTCCTGCCCCTCCTTGATGGACTCGATCCGCCGAATGTCCAACCGCACCGACGCATAGAACTTGAGAGCATTCCCGCCCGTCGTCGTCTCCGGAT
>JAIWOH010000141.1 GCA_020216985.1 Nitrospira sp. | reverse complement strand
TGCCGAACATCACGCCCAGCTTCATGCGGATCTGATTGATGAAAATCACCGTCGTCAGGGATTTCGCGATCGCAGCCGTCAGCTTTCGCAAAGCCTGCGACATGAGCCTCGCTTGCAACCCCATATGGGCGTCGCCCATTTCGCCTTCTATTTCAGCGCGCGGCGTCAAGGCCGCTACGGAATCGATGACGATCAGATCGATCGCTCCGCTGCGGACCAATGTCTCCGCAATTTCCAGCGCCTGCTCTCCGGTATCCGGCTGAGAGACCAACAGATCATCCGCCTGAACACCCAACTTTCTCGCATAGGTCAGATCGAGCGCATGTTCGGCATCGATAAAGGCCGCGACGCCCCCCGCCTTCTGTACCTCGGCGATACAGTGCAGGGTCATGGTGGTTTTCCCTGAAGCCTCCGGCCCAAAAATCTCAATCACTCTCCCGCGGGGAAGTCCTCCGACCCCCAGGGCGATATCGAGGCCGAGCGACCCGGTCGAAATAGCCGGCACGTCCGCCAGCTTTTCTTCCGCGCCGAGCTTCATAATGGCCCCTTTTCCATACTGTTTTTCGATTTGGGATAGGGCCAATTCCAACGCTCGTTTCTTCTCGTCTTTTTCCGCCATCAGTGCGCTCCTCTTTTCAAAAACGGTCGCTCGCTCATACCTGCCGCAAAGTCGCCCCGGTATCGCGTGAACGGACAACCTGGATCTTGCGGACGAACAGGCGTGGCGATTATACCGAAGCGACGGTAGGAAACCTAGGCCTGATCTCGGCGCAGAACTATTCACATTGGAACTAACGGACCATTGATTTGCCGTCGCCGTCCATGTAAGAGATTTCCGTAAAAAACTTCGTCCGGCGGTATGCCATGTCGTATAGAAAAACGACGATCTATACGCTGTCCCTTTGGTGCCTCTTGGTTCTGAACGGTTGCATCGCATCGCCGGAACACAGGCTCCGTGAAGCAATCGTAAACGGAGACTCGACCCAAGCCGCCGCGGCACTGGCCCAAGGCGCGAAGGTGGAAACCGCCGACGAATTCGGCATGACGCCGCTTCTGCTGGCCGTCAAGCATGGACACCGACCGACGGTCGAACTGTTACTGGAAAAGGGCGCCGACCTGTCCCGGGCGAGACACGACGGACTTACGCCGCTGTTCATGGCCATACGAGAGGGGCGCGCGGATATGGTGGCTCTGCTCTTGGAAAAGGGCGCGGACGTGAACGTTCGTGGCGCGATCAGCAGCGTCACGCCGCTCCACGTCGGAGCGTATGAAGGCAATCAAGAGATCGTGATGTTGCTTCTCAAGTACGGCGCGGACAAACAGGCCAGAATGACATCAGGAGAACTGCCGGTTGATCTGGCCCGTCAGCTTGGCCGGACGAATTTGATCAAACTCCTTGAGCCATAACGGGCCATGGCGGGCGATGGATGGACGTCCCGACTCCCGATTCAAGAGAATCTTTCTTCAGCCGTCTCCTCCACCTCCCACCCAAACCTGCCATAATTTCGTATAAATAGGCCCGGCCGGCTTGAGGTCGCTTTTGATGAGGGCGATGGATTCCATCGCCAGCGTTCCCAAGAACAGCGGTCGATCCATCACACCGCTCACAGCTAACAACCGACCCACCTCGCGCCCTCCTTCTTTCACCCTTGCCAGAGTCAGATGGGGGGAAAAGGGCCGTCTATCCAACGCCATCGCGCAGCCGAGCGACGCGCAACAATCCTCCACCATTCGGTGTAAGACGGCCAGCCGTTGCGCTTCTTCGCTTTCTTCCCACTCTGCTTGAGGACCGACCCACAAGACTCGCGGCTCTCGCGGATGGGGAAACGCTCCGATCCGCTCAAGCGGGATGAAGATCGGCCGATGCTCCTGCAGGGCGACACCGACCGCCCGGCGCATCGGTTCGATCAGCGACTCCTCGATGTCACCGAGAAATTTGACGGTGAGATGAATCGACGACGCCTGCACCCAGGCGATGCGGACGGCTTTGGGCGCCTCACGTCCGAGTCGCCGCCTGAGATCCTCCTGAACCAGCGCCACTTGGCGGGTCAGATCATCCCCAAGCTCAACGGCAAGAAAGGCTCGGAGCATCGTTCCCTCCGCGTTTGTTCGCCGTTTATCCCCTTTGCGTGCTTGTTCTTCCTCGACGCCCACCCGCCGACGTCATGAGCTTGCATTCCGTCAGTGTCTCCGTTCGATCAACCACCGACGCAGCAGGTCCAGCGCCGCCTGCGACGATCGTTGTTTGATGACAGCCCGATCGCCGTGGAATCGAAATTCTTTTGTGATGAGATCCGGTTCTCCTCCATCAAGGCCGACATAGACCAATCCCACGGGTTTCGTCTCCGTTCCTCCGCCGGGTCCGGCAATGCCGGTCACGCTCAGTCCGACCGACACGGCGGCCCGTTGGCGAATCCCCCTTGCCATGGCGGCGGCGACCTCACGACTGACCGCCCCATGTCGGGCAATCAGGTCAGGCGGCACCCCTAACAGATCGATCTTGGACTGATTGCTATAGCACACCGCGCTCCAATCCACATAGGCCGACGATCCCGGCACCTGTGTCAGGCGATGGGTAATCAACCCGCCCGTGCACGATTCCGCCACGGCGATCGTCACCCCTCGATCCGACAATAATCGACCCACGACGGCTTCCATGGAATTCTCGCCCTCCGCGAAGATCCATTCGCTCAGCCTGGCCCGAACTTCATTCTCGAGATCCCGCAGCACTTGGGGATCAGTGGAACGACGCATCTTGGCCGTCAGCGAAACCAACACCCCCATCGGAGAAGCCAAGAGCCCCAGTTCGACCGGTGACCGTTGAGGGACAAGTCCGCGCAGCTTCGCATCCACCTCCGCCTCCGGCAGCCCCCAGGTATGAAACACCGACCTGGATATTGGGCGAGGGGGGTGCTTGGCCGATCGCAACAACCTTGTCGTCAACAACGGCACCACCGACTCCCGCATCATGGCCTGCATTTCACCGGGCACGCCCGGCAAAGCGATCAACCACGCACCTTTCCAACGCAGAGCGAAACCGGGCGCCGATCCGACCGGATTGGGCAAGACCTCGGCCCGCGAGGGAATCCTCGCTTGTCGCAACTGCCCCTTGTTGGGAACCCTGCCCCATTGAGCCAGTCGAGCGGTCATCCCCTCAAGAGCCTCTTTTCGGCGAGTCAGCCTCAGCCCAGTCACGGCGGCGACCGCCTCTCTCGTACAATCATCGACGGTCGGGCCTAATCCGCCGGTCATAATGATCACACCGGCTCGGCGGACGGCGGTCTCGATGACCCGGACAATGTCACCCCGCTCATCGCCAACGATCGACTTGAACTTCACCTCGATCCCCAGCGAGCCAAGCACCTCGGCGACAAACAGAGAATTACTGTCGGAACGCCCCCCGACTAACAGTTCCGAGCCGATCGCAACGGTTTCGGCGGTGAATGACCGATCCGACCCAGGACGTGAAGCCATGACCGATGCAGGGTACCTAGTCTATTCGTGAAAAGTCGAGAACGAAACTCACCGCTTCCCCCTCCGGAGGAAACACGGTAATCGTCGTCTCGGCGAGGGGATCAAACTCGTCGTACTTGAACGAAGCCACGATTTTCGCCTTGAAGAGGGGTCGATCGGTCTCTCCTTGACTTGGAGAAGCCCGCCCGTCGTACCGCACCGTCATGGGCTTGATCAACCGACCGTTCTGATTCAATACCATGTAGCTGTCTATCGCAAAGGACGGGTGAGTTCCTACGATCATCGCGGTCACCAGCATCGTAGGCTCTTCCAGGGTCTTGGCGATCTCCACCGGCTCCGGTTCAAGTCCTCGAAGCGCCAGATGGGCCGACATGACGGCGAGCCTCCCCAACTTCGTCATGAGAAACCCGCTGGGGCGACCTTCATCGCTTTCGCCGAACCTCGCGTACAGCGAGTTCGGCGGGCGCCGGTCCCGCGCCGCCTCTTTGCCCCTGGCAAGGGCGGCACGGATTTGCTCATCGGTCGGCTGAACCTCAATGGCCGCCGATGGAACAACCGTTCCCACAGCGAGCGCCCATGCCAATGCCGGCGATATGAACGGACGCGTGAACATGAATGAGCCACGTGGACAGGTTTTCTGACACTTGCCCCTAACAAAGCGCGAACCGCCTGTCAACCCTTGAAGCTCCCCGCAGCAAGCCGCGGGGAGCTTCACTCTTCCGACCGCAACGTCCTTTCTTTGACAGCCGCACGGCGCTTGTGTTACCTGTACCTATCGAGATTGGCTCGCGGATCTGCTCTCGATGGCTGATACAACCTCGCTCTATGCCCTCCGTTTTCCGGATGGGTCCGTCAGTCTCTATGTTGATGAGCTCTATGCCATAGAGCGGGGCGTCGACCCTTCCAAGCTGGTCCGAGTTGAGATTCCCCGGGAAATGTTCGTCAGCGGCACCGTGCAACAAGTGCGCGAATACGTCGCCCTCTATATCGAAGCCCATCAAGGACGTTCCGGTAACGCCTAGACCCGATTGACCGCAAACACCATGCCTTCAATGCTCATGACGAGACCCCTGACCATCGGCCTGGTCGAAGAAACGATCGCAAACTTGCCGACTCAAGGGCGGATTCTTCTCAAACTCCTCCTGATTCAATACCTTGACGTCTCGCATGACGAAATACTGTTCATGGTGGCGGATCGTCCGGATCCACGATGCGTGTCCGGCACGAAACCCGTGACCACGATGACCCAGGAGTCCATCGCGGCCACGACGGCACGGTGGCAGGAATATCGGCGACGGGCCAGACTCCGCCGGGAACGGACGTCGTTGCAATGCACTGTCCTCACGCACTTGGCTGAAACGGCCGAGGTCATGGCCGCTTGCGCCGCATCATTGTTGGCCGCCCGAGGAGTCTCCCCGGGCGCGATCGAGACCCTCAAAGCACAAGCCAGGACGGCGGTTCCAGGTCCTGTTCTTCGAGCACTCGACGAACGATGGGAAAAGGGCGAAATCGGCGCCAAAGAGTTCCAGAACTATCGTCTGGCCATCGAGCTGCAAACCTTATTGCGTTTCTCCGAACGATTTCGAAAACGACTCGACCTGGCGGAACGGGAGCGGCGGACGTCCAACCGAACCGTGCTTCAGGATCATGAAATCTGCCACATTTGGGGTATCCCGGCCGGCTCATTGGCGGCCAGAAAGGTCAAGTTTCTATCGCAATACCTTTTGGGGCTCCAGAGCAAATTGTCCGATGTCCCCCCGGCATCCCACCAAGCCCATACGCAAACTCCTTCGTTGGACTTATGGGAAGAGACGTTGGCAATCCTCTCGACGACTCCTATCGAACGATCGATCGCCACGTATGACGGTCTTGAACGAACCGAATCCGCGCTTCTTGAGAAACTGACGGCTTACGCCGTCGTCGGCATTCCCGAACAGAGTGAAGCCGCGTTTTGGAACTCGCTGGTCCTTGGCGCCACTTCCAAGGCGGTCCACAGCGAGCCCACCCGCACCCTTTTCGGCCTGCAACGGTTGGCCGCCATTCAGCAGGATTTGGATCGCAGCCCCGAGGCGCTTGAACAAGAATTGTTCAAACGAACCGCCCCCCCGTCTCAAGAACCGGCCGTTTCTCCACCGACTCAAGCGGAACACTCCACGGGCGAGCTGACGGAGATGCAAAAACAGATTCTGCACAATTTCATCGGAGAAGACATGAGCGGCAGGGCATCCGATAAATGGTAACCTTTCGCTCGATCGTTCGGCGTGCGTGCGGACGATATTGTGGTTCGTTATCGGAAAGGTTCCTTGATGCCATGAAGACATTTCACAGCGTTGTCGGATCTCTCCTTCTTGTTCTTGGAACCGCCGCCGGTTTGGCCGGCATGTGTGGTCCCGCCGGTCCGCTCGTCGATCCGCCAGCCTGGGCCGGGACCTTGACCGAGATTGCGGAGCTTTTGGCCCACCCGGAACAGTACGATCGTCAAGAGGTCACTGTGACGGGCAAAGTGACCAACGTCCAGATCGCGACCAACCGGCAAGGGCAACTGGCCTACGGCTTTTTGCTCCAAGATCCGGCCGGGACCGTCAAAGTCATCAGCCTCGGCAAGCCGGACGTTCGTGAAGGCGATTTGGTCATCGTCCATGGAACATTCAGCCGTCTTCGCCAGGTCGGTCGCGCAATTGTGTACAACGAAATCAAGGCGTTGTCCGTCCAGCCCTTGAATAAATTCGACCCCGACCTGGTCGGTTGACGGTTTCTCCCTTTTTCTCCAACAGTCCGATCTCATCCGGCCACAAAACGAGTGCAGTATGGGTATGGTTCGGACAACAAGACGCGACGTGAGACTCATCAACCTGACAGTGGCGGGGGCTGCAATCGGCGGAGCGATCTGGCTCGCGGCCTGCGCTGCGCCGGTTGAGGTCGGGCGGTATCCGAATCAGCAACGGATGGTCGGCAAATCCGTGTCGGCGGTTCTTGCCTGCGCCGGAGAACCCAAGAAAACCGTGCAGGAAGGCGAGATGACTCTTCTTCGCTACTACCGCGAAGCGCCGATTTTGGAAGAATCGCAACCGACAGGCAAAAGCAGTTTCGCTACCGTCCGCCACGGATGCTGGGCCACGGTCATCGTCGCCGACGACCGTGTCATCGACGTCCATTATCGATTCGTCCCGCCCGGCTTCGACGCGTCGAACGATTGCGAAGCTACCTTTGAAGCCTGCTCTCCCTAGCAATGCGACCCTTTGCCTGCGAAGCTTCTCTCCGCCTGACAATGAGAAGGCAATCGTGCTATTGCTGGTTTCATCATGCGCCGGTGGAACAGCCGCCCGACGATAAGACGTGTCGCGCTCGCGATCATTCTTTTTGCCCTTTTGGGGCCGCCTCATTCGTGGGCCTTGGAGAAATACGGGCGGCCACTACCCTCCCTAGACAGTCCAAATGAAGAAGAGCGGTCGGCGGAGGAAAGTTTGGTCGCCGGCTACCTGCTCACCGGCGTTTTCGTGCATAACCCTTCATTTGCCGCCAGGCCGGACAATACCGGCCTTGTCGGGTTGCGCCACATGCTGCATCTTGAAACCGACCTCTATAAACAGTACGTCACGTTTTACACCGATCAAAACTTCTTTTCAGACCGGACCAACGGCTGGATCGAACTCAGCGAATGGGACGGCACCTATGCCTTGACCGGCGTCGTCGGTCACGTCAATTGGCGACTGCAATACGAGCGCGATGCGCCGCTCGACCGGCGAGGCTTGGTTCAATCCTACGCAGACGTGCTGGTCACGGCGCAAATGCAGGCCGTTCAGGACCTGCCGGGCTGGCAACGCCTGTTCCCCGACCAGAATCTGACCGTCTATGCGGGAGGCGGGTGGCTCTTTCACAACCAGAACTACTTTGCCAGGCCGGACAACACCGGTCGTGCCCTGCTCCGGTACGTGGCCCATGCCGACCTCGATCTCTACAAAAATCGGATTGTGCTCTATGGAGACGTCAACCTGTTCACGGATCGAGACGGCGGCAACCAAGCCAAACCGACGGAACTGGATTGGATCATCGGATTGGCGATGCGATGGAGGCAATCGGAACTGGCGGTGTATTACGAACAAGACCGGCCGCTGGACCGGGGCGGATTGATCCAAAAATACCTGGCCGTCCAACTGCGGGTCTCGTTCGACTTTTCGAAAGCAGACTTGGGATTAGGCGCTGAGGCTCGGGAGTACGTCACCTCCCCTGTCTCGCCATCGCGCTGACAGCGCCCTCAAGGACACGCTCTTTTCTCGCTCCATCACATGCACCTTTGAAGTTGATGCCGGCAAGCCTATTCTTCGTGCACCCGCCGGAGACCGGCCTCCTGCGCCTGCCGAATCGCCTGCTCCACTTCATTCACATGCACAGGACGACTCAACACCGGATGAGAAAAGGCCTTGGCCGCCGGATGGTACTGATCCATCACATGCACATAGGTGTCGCGGGAAATCGCATCGGCCAAAAATTTCATCACCTTGGCCGTCCCTGCCAGATTACCGGGAAGCACGAGATGTCTGACCAGCAGACCACGGACGGCCAGTCCCTCGTCATCCAGCACCAGATCCCCGACCTGCCGGTGCATCTCCTTGATGGCGGCCTGAGCGACCACCGGATAGTCCGGCACCTTTGAAAGCCGACGCCCCACCACCATATCCGCGTATTTGAGGTCCGGCATATAGATATCGACGACCCCGTCCAACAGACGCAGCATGTCGAGATCGTCATAGGCGCTGGTGTTGTACACGATGGGCAGGCGCAACCCTCGTTGGGCCGCGATCAATAGCCCTTCAAGGATCTGAGGCACCTGATGAGACGGCGACACCAGATTAACATTGTGACAGCCCTGCTCCTGGAGATCGAGCATAAGATCGGCTAACTGTTCCGGCGCCAGCTCCTGGCCATTCGGCTGATGGCTGATCTCGGCATTCTGGCAATAGAGGCATCGCAGATTACATCCCGCAAAAAAGATGGTGCCGGACCCGTACCAGCCGCGGATGGGAAATTCTTCACCGAAATGGGGCCCGGCGTTGGCGACCAGCGCCTTGTCCCCAACCAAGCAGGTCCCTAACTCACCAGCCTGTCGGTTGACATCGCAGTGCCGCGGGCAAACCCGACAGGAAGCCAGCACCTGCTTGGCCTGCTCAATCCGCTCATACAGGACGCCGCTCCACAAGAGGCTTCGATAGCTCGCCTGCATTTTGGCGCCAAGATAGGGCATGGACCGTCTTCTCCCCTTCTTACCGGAGATCAGGCAACCAACAAGATCTCCCTTTACCAATCGGCACCCAACCGATCGATCACAAGCTGATGCACCACCGCATACTTGCCCAACGTGGCCAAAAAGATCGCCGCCTCCGCCACATCAAACGGATCAATCTTCTCGCTGCGCAGACGCTCGTCTGGAGAGGCATCGACCAAGTCGTCCGCGACTCCCGCCGGGCAGATGGCACTGACTTTAATATTGTACGACCGCCCCTCGTCAGCCATGGCCTTGGTGAAGGCCATGATGCCATGTTTTGAAGCACTGTATACGCCGGTGCCAGCCCAGGCCTGCACCCCGGCCACGCTCGACATGTTGAGGATCACCCCGCCGCCCTGTCGCTTCATGCGGCGAAATGCGGCGCGGCAGCAGAAGAACGTGCCACGGAGATTCACGTTCATCACTTCATCGAATTCCCGCGTCGAGGTCTCAGCTAGTTGCTGTCCCCCAAAGATACCCGCGTTGTTGACCAAAATATCCACACGCCCATAGCGGGCGACCGTTTCATCAAACAGCCGCTCGACCTGTCGTTCATCGGTCACATCCGTGTGCATCGCCCAAGCCGTTCCACCCTTGCTCGTAATCCGAGCGGCCGTCGCCTGACAAAGCCCAAGCCGTCGCGCAGTCACAATCACGGTAGCTCCCTCTTCGCCCAACCGGAGCGCGATGGCCTTTCCAATGCCACTGCTGCTGCCGGTCACAATTGCTATCTTCCCAGTCAATCTGCCCATGGACGATCAGTCCCTCCATCTGAAAACACGCCGTTTCCCTCTCGGCGCTGACTCGGCTTATTCCACCCAGTAATCTGCCATGAAGTCAGATGTGTAATTCAACAGATTTTGCCTGCCGAGGCTCCTCCTCCAGCTTCAATGGGGCCGCGGCTTTTCAGCCGCGGAAATATCCGCGAGCACGGAAACCTTGGTTTGCATCAGTCACGCTTCAATGGGGCCGCGGCTTTTCAGCCGCGGAAATCACAATGCAAAATCGCGACTGCCGCCTTTACTACTGCTTCAATGGGGCCGCGGCTTTTCAGCCGCGGAAATGGTGTTCGCCTGGAGATTCTCCTCCTGAATCTCTTGAGCTTCAATGGGGCCGCGGCTTTTCAGCCGCGGAAATTGCGAGGGCGCGGTGCCACGTACTGAACGGTACACGCTTCAATGGGGCCGCGGCTTTTCAGCCGCGGAAATTACCAACGCCCGGGGAATTTCTTAATTGTTTCTGCCAGCTTCAATGGGGCCGCGG
>JAIWOH010000140.1 GCA_020216985.1 Nitrospira sp. | reverse complement strand
TCATCCTCCAATGGAAGCACGCGAGGCTGCAACTCCACCAACGTCACCGCCGAGCCGAGCCCGCTAAACAATGTCGCACATTCACATCCTTCAACACCGGCGCCGAGAATGACCATCCGTTTCGGAACCGTTTCCAGGTCCAGCGCCTCCCTGCTGGTGATGATCTGCTTGCCGTCGATGGGAAACTGAGGGAGCGCCGGCCAGGACGAGCCGGTCGCGATCACCACTGCATCGGCCTGGACCTGCGTCGTGGCGCCGGCGGCATCGGTAACGGCGATCGTCTTATTGTCAATCAACTCCCCCCGTCCCGTAACGACCTCGATGTTCCATGCCTTGAAGAGCGTCGCGATCCCCTTGACCAACCCGGAGACGACTTTGTTTTTTCTGGCCACCATCCTGGCCGGATCGTAGCGCGGCTGGTCGTTCAGGATGATTCCGAGGTCCCCCGCCTGTTTCAGCTTGTCGCCAAGATCGATAATGGACAGCAACGTCTTGCTGGGAATGCAGCCCCAATTGAGGCACACCCCGCCGAGCATCTGCTGTTCAATGACGGTCACACGGGCTCCAAGCTGAGCCGCACGGATAGCCGCGACGTAGCCGCCTGGACCGGTGCCGAGGATGGCGATGTGGATGCGATCAGACATGGCGGGATGGGACTGATAGACCCCGGCTTCCGATCTGAATCAGGGTTCCGGACTTATGAATGGAGACCGTTGCGCAGCACCGTTCTTGTTCGTCTTCACCCTAGCCCGTCTTTTGACTGGCCAGAAACGCTTCGTACTGCGACGCCGTCATCAATCGTTCAACTTCTCCCGGATCAGCCAGCTCAATGACGGTGATCCACCCCTTGCCGTAAGGATCGGAATTCATCAGCTCAGGATGATCTTTGAGTTCCGCGTTCACGCCGACGACGGTTCCGCCGACCGGCGTGTAAATGGTGCTGGTGGTTTTCGTTGATTCCACTTCGCCGATCTGTTGGCCGCTTTTGACGGCGGTCCCGACCTTGGGCAGATCCACAAACACAATGTCGCCCAAGGCGTCTTGGGCAAAATGGCTGATCCCAATAGTCGCCTGCTTGCCCTCTACGCGAACCCACTCATGTTCGGTGTGATACCGCAAATCCGATGGAATCATGGATGCCCCACGGTGAAACGGTTGTTAGAACGGGTCGGAACGTCGCGGTGCGCTTCTTACCCTCGCCGGTCCTGTGGTCGAATTTTTGCCTATGACGATCGCGGATCGTAGTGGGACCGGCCGGGCTTTGTCAAGAAAGAGCGCCGTCGACTTGAAGGCCGATGAGTCTTTTGATGGATCATCCGAAAATTTCCATGCCCGGGAAAAAATACCCGATCTCGAAGTTTGCCGTTTCAGGAGAGTCCGATCCATGGACGGCGTTGAACTCAATGTTCGTGCCGTGGGTATGCCGAATGGTTCCGGGCTCGGCCTTGGCGGGGTCCGTCGCGCCCATGAGCTCCCGATTTTTTTTGATCGCGTTGTCGCCTTGCAGCACCAGCACGACCGCCGGCCCCGACGACATGAATGTGCACAGGCTGTCAAAGAACGGCCGCGCCTTATGCACGGCGTAAAATCCTTCCGCGACTGGCTTCGACATGTGAATCATCTTCATCGCGACCGGCGTTAAGCCGGCTTTTTCATAGCGGTTGATAATGTCTCCGATCACGTTTTTTCTCACGGCATCCGGCTTGACGATCGCTAACGTTCTTTCTTGCATTATTTGATAACTCCTTCGGAAAATAACAGCAAACGAATGATGTCGCGGCGCATTATAAGTGGACGCCGGAGGGGTTGCAACTTATTCAACGTAGGGAGTGTGAAGGTTTTTCCGTTCGCCCTGGGAATTGTCCTCACGCCGCGAGTGGGGCCGCACCAGACTCTGACGAAACGCATCGGCCAGTTCGTTCGGCTTGAAGACGCCTCGTTCAGTGATGATCGCGGTGATAAGCTCCGCAGGAGTCACGTCGAAGGCGGGATTATAGACCGAGACTCCTGCCGGGGCGATGGAGCGGCTGCCATGGATGATAGTGACTTCGGATGGATCACGCTGTTCGATCGGAATGTCGGCCCCTGATGTCGTTTTCATGTCGATGGTCGAATAGGGAGCCGCCACGTAGAAAGGAATGTCGTGCGCTTTTGCCAGCACGGCGACCGAATAGGTTCCGATCTTGTTGGCCACATCCCCATTTGCCGCGATGCGGTCCGCCCCCACCACACACAGGTCGATCCTGCCCTGCCTCATGAGGGTGCCGGCCATATTGTCCGTGATGAGGGTCACGGGAATCCGATCCTGCATCAATTCCCACGCGGTCAACCGCGCTCCTTGGAGGACCGGTCTGGTTTCATCCGCAACGACGGCGATCTTCTTGCCCTGTTCCCATGCGGCGCGGATCACGCCCAGCGCAGTTCCATAGCCGGCCGTCGCGAGCGCCCCGGCGTTGCAATGGGTCAAGACGGTTTGGCCGTCTTGGATGAGTTCCGCTCCATGCCGCCCCATCGCCCGGCACAGCTGAATGTCTTCCTCAAGGATCGCCAACGCTTCGTCGATCAAGGCTTGCTTGATCACCGGGATCGATCGGCTCTTCAGCGATTGAATGGTCCGCTTCATTCGATCGATCGCCCAAAACAGATTCACGGCGGTCGGCCTCGTCGCGGCCAAACAGTCGCAAATGCGATTCACTGCGAGGACAAACGATTCATAGTCCCTCTCTTCCACGGCCTGCGCCCCTTGGGCGATCCCCAATGCCGCCGTCACACCGATGGCGGGAGCGCCGCGGACCTTCAGGCTGCGGATCGAGTCGGCGACGTCGCGGTAATCCCGGCAATCCAAAAATTCAACGGATTCCGGCAGGCGGCTCTGATCCAACAACCGGACAATTCCGTTTGACCATTCAACCGTGCGAACCATGAATGGATCTTCTAACCGGAATCACGCAGGAGTACAAGCCCCCTCTCATCCAGCGAGGAACTCCCTCGGTGTTATGAACGCTCCGATTCCATCAGCCCCAACGGTCTCGCCATTGCATCCAAGCGCGGCGCCAATTTTCTCGCTCACATTCCAACAGGCAATGGCGCCACGACAGGGGTGCGATCAGCCGATCTCGCATACGGATCACGGTCAGATTGGATGACGACAGCCGGCCCTCGATCCAGATGGCTCCATCCCGATCCGTCCGCAACACCGACGCCTGCACGTCGGCATAGGCTTGCAGGACATCGGCCACCGGATGGCCATAGACGTTATCCCAACCGGCCGAGATGACAGCATATCGAGGTTGAATCTGCCTGATCCAGTCCCGATCAAGCGAGCTTCGCGCCCCATGATGGGGCACTTTCACCACCGTCACCGGCTGTCGTCCCTCTTCACCCAACCGCCGAATACCCGCCTTTTCAAGATCCGCGGCAAACAACAGCGACTGCGCCCCGCACTCGAACCGTAAGACGATGGACTGGTTGTTTAAAAACGTCCCGTCACGCCGCATTGTTCCGATCTCTTCCATTCCCTGATTCGACGCCTCATGACTCGGATTGAGAGCCGTCAACGCACAAGATCCGGACCGCACCAGATCTTGCCCGCGAGTCGCAAGGGATTTAGGAACCCGTTTTTCGTCCAGCGCGGCCGTTAAGTCGGCGACAAATTGCTCCGACCGCTCGGTTCCATTGTGCCAGTATCGTCCGACCGGCATATGGCGGAGCACCCAAATCAGCCCTCCGACATGATCAAGCTGTTGATGGGTCGCCACGACGTGGTCGATATGGCCGATGCCTCTGTTCCAGAGGAACGGCGCCACGACGGCCCGACCCATGTCAACCCGCTCGTACCTGACACCGCCGTCGACCAAGACCGTCTGTCCATCGGGCAATTCGATCACGGCACTGTCTCCCTGGCCGACGTCAAGGAACGTCACGCGCCAGCGATCCCCGTCCATTCCCAGGCGAGGCGATATCCCCCACCATCCGATCATCAGAACCACGAGGGTCGCCGCCACGAATCGAAGAGAAGAGGACATCGACCTCGCAACGGCCGAGACGAGCGCGGCGTAGAAAACGATTACCGACACTATCGACGGAGCGGCTATATGCCATGCTCCTCCGGGAATACCGGCGCACCAACGGAGCGACTGCGCCAACCCATCCAGCAACGGTTCCAACACCGTGCCCATGACAAGCCCGCCGGTACCGGCGACGACCGTCCATGCCGCGGCAAGCAATCCCAGCGGAACCAGCAGCCCTCCCGTAAACGGAATCGCCGCGAGATTGGTCGCAATCCCCATCCAAGGGATTTGATTAAAATACAGGGCGACAAGCGGTGCCGTCCCCACGGTCACCGCCGTGCTCGTCAGCAACGCATTACGGCTATAGCGGACGGCTTGACGCACGAGGGGTTGCGAACCGTCGGCTTCGTTTTCCGGCTTGGACTCCAGCCAGGCCAATAATTGAACGATCATCAACACCGACGCGAAGGAGAGTTGAAACGAGATGTCGTAGATCGCGTACGGGTTGTGCAGCACGATTAGCAAGGCTGCGGCAGCCGCCGCGTGATACAGGCGGCGTTCATATCCCAACCACAAGGCGATCATACCCAGCGTTATCATCACTAATGAGCGAATCGTCGCCAGCTCGGCTCCGGCTAACCAAGCATAAAACGCCACGATCGGCCACGTAACCAGAATCGCCACTCGCGATGGGGTAATGACACGGGACAGGTGAAGCAACGGGGCCGAGGGAAGGCGTTTCACGCTCTGTTTGACGATCCAAAAGACGGCCAGAGCGACCAACCCCAAATGCGACCCGGAAATCGACAGCAGATGTACCGTCCCCGTCGTCATGAACCATTCCTGAATATTTTGCTCAAGGTAGCCCCGCTCTCCGATGATGATGCCGAGAAAAATCCCGAGCGCCGGCTGAGCCAAGGACGCCACCGCCGCTTGCCTGATCATCGATCTCCATCGATCGATCCGATTGCCTGCAAACCAGCGCCACGTTTCCGCGCCGGATTCCAGAACTTGCACGGCCTCCACGCCGTTGACTGACGCCGTCACGTCGATTCTCTGATATTTCAAATAGGCGGCGTAGTCGGACCCGCCGGGATTCAAGAGTCCCGTCGGCCGGCGAAGCTTCGCCCCAAACGAGATCAGATCACCATAGAACACGGCCTGACCAGGGTCCCGCCACACCAGGCGCACGATTCGGGCTCCTGCATCAGGCCCCTCAAGGCGCACAAGGAGGGTCTGCCGGCCCGGGCCGTGCTGGACCGGCGCCACGATTCGACCGATGACAGTGGTGCGAGGAGATGTCGGATGGTCGCGAGGCAAGAGTTCAAACTGGGAGAATGGAGTCGCAACGACCCAATACAAAACTCCGACAAGCAGTGAACCGTAAAGAACCGTTGCGCGGCGCGGTTCGATCAAACCGGCCCATTCGAGCAGACCGGCTCCAACGGCCACTCCTGCCAAGAAGAGGCAAATCGAAAGGGGGAAAAATGCAAGGTACGATCCGCAGACCAGCCCCAGAAGAAACGCGACGGCGAGGGACGGCAGCATGGGCCCCTCACGAAAAAACCACGGCCTATGCGAGATGTCGACGCACGACGCGAGCCAAATCCTCGGCGATTTCCCGAATCAGGGCATCTTCCTCGCCCTCGACCATAATCCGCAACAACGGCTCGGTTCCTGAATACCGAACCAAGAGTCGTCCGCAACCGTTCAGCCGCCGTTCGCTTTCTCGCATGGTCTGCTGGATTTCGGGAATCGATTCAAGATCCGGTTTTCTCGCCACCTCGACGTTGCGAAGAATTTGTGGAACCGGCTCCATCGCCCTGGCCAATTCCGACAAAGGCTGTTTCGTTCTTTTCATAAGAGACAGCACTTGCAACGCCGAAATCAAACCGTCTCCGGTCGTATTGTGGTCGAGAAAAATGAAATGGCCCGATTGCTCGCCGCCGAAATTATAGCCGTCCGCCTGCATCCGCTCCAACAAATAGCGATCACCCACCGGAGTGCGCACCAGCGTCACGCCGGCTTTCGACAGCGAACGTTCCAACCCGTAGTTGCTCATGACCGTGGCGACGACGGTCCGTTTGGCCAATAGCCCTTGGCGATGGAGATCAAGCCCCAACGCAGCCATGACGTGGTCGCCGTCGATGACTTGTCCCTGTTCCGAAACGAAGATCCCTCGATCCGCGTCGCCGTCCAGCGCAATGCCAAGATCCGCCCGAGTCTCCAACACGGCCTTCTGGAGCGTCTGAGGGTGAACGGCTCCGCACTCCGCGTTGATGTTCATGCCGTTGGGTTGATTGCCGATCACCTCGACCTTGGCGCCCAACTCCCTGAGCACCGTCGGCGCCACCTTGTAGGCAGCGCCGTTGGCGCAGTCCACGACCAATTTGATGCCTTGAAAATCAAGATCGCGCGGAACCGACCGCTTGACGAACTCAATATATCGCCCGTCTGCGTCGTCGATGCGATAGGCCTTCCCGATCTGATCGGCGGTCGGCCGAAGATGATGAATCTCATCCGAAACGATAAGCTGTTCGATTCGAGCCTCCACTTCATCGGGCAACTTCAATCCATCGCTCGAAAAAAATTTGATGCCGTTATCTTGATAGGGATTGTGCGAGGCGGAAATGACGACTCCCGCATCGGCTCGCAAGCTGCGCGTGAGAAACGCAATAGCCGGGGTCGGCATCGGCCCGACCAAGAGCACGTCGACCCCCATGGAACAGATGCCGGAGGTTAAAGCGGATTCGAGCATATAGCCGGACAGCCGCGTGTCTTTGCCGATCACAATTTGATGCCGCCCCGCCCGCCTCATGAAAATATGGGCGGCCGCTCGCCCCAACTGCATCGCCATTTCGCTGGTCATGGGATGGAGATTGGCCACTCCCCGAACTCCGTCGGTTCCGAACAATTTTCGCATCATGCACCTGCCCGGTTTGAAGTCTTCCGAGATGCGATGGCCGCCGCCACCTTGACGACGTCGGCCATCATCGCCACATCATGAACCCGAAGAATCCGAGCGCCTCGATCGACGGCGAGCGCGACCGCCGCAGCCGTGCCCCACTCCCGATGTTCAGCCGATCGACCGACGAGTCGGCCGATAAACGATTTGCGCGAGGGCCCCACGACGAGCGGACGATCGAGTTTCGTCAACTCGCCCAACCGGTTCAGAAGTTCAAGATTATGTTCCAGCAGCTTACCAAAACCAATGCCCGGATCAAGCATGATGTTGAGTTTCGAGATTCCCGCTTCCATGGCCGCTTGCATGCGTTCTTCCAGAAATTGAACGACGTCCTCGACGACGTCACGGTAGCACGGATCCTGCTGCATCGTCAGAGGAGTGCCCTTCATGTGCATAAGGACCACCGCGGCTCCGGATCGCGCCACGACCGACGCCATCCGAGAATCGAATCGCAACGCACTGACGTCATTAACGATGGAAGCGCCGACGTCCAAAGCGGCCTGCGCGACCGTGGACTTGGTCGTGTCCACTGAAATCGGAACCGTAACCCGACGAGCCAATTGAGTCACCACAGGAAGCAGGCGCGTTCGCTCTTCCTCTTCGTCGACCGGTGTCGCGCCTGGCCTGGTCGATTCAGCGCCGACGTCCAGAATATCGGCGCCCTGCTCCACCAACTCCATCGCATGCGCGACGGCCCATTCAGGTTTAATATGCCGGCCCCCGTCATAAAACGAATCGGGAGTGACATTCACCACTCCCATAATGAGAGGCCGCTCGCAACATGCGATGAGATGCCCCCTGGCCAAAAGCCCACCGTGAAGAGACAAGGGCTCCGACGACTCCATTCCCCTTCACCTCCACCACCGGCTCGACTGATAAGAATATGGTCGAGCCGAAATAAGAACGACGAACCGCTTTATTGGGAATTGCGGAGATTGTTGCGTATGGCAAGATTGAGAAAAAAACAGGAGGTTGCGGAAGACTTGGGGCCCCACAACCTCCCGTGGCAAGTTGAGTAACCTTGAAAAGATACTGAGGCGACGGAGATTATGCCGGAACCGTTTGATGAGAAGATGTCTGCATGAGAATCTGATCGATCTCCGGAGCATCCAGGACTTCTTTTTCGAGCAACGCTTCGGCCAACGCCTTCAAAGTAGCCATCTGTTCGCTTAATATACGTTTGGCGCGATCATAGTTTTCCGTCACAAATCGCTTAATTTCCAGATCGATCTCCAGGGCTATTTGATCACTGACATCTCGTTTCGCCACAAAATCACGACCAAGGAAAACAGCGTCTTCTTTTTGCCCAAACGTCAACGGTCCGAGCTTTTCGCTCATCCCCCACTCGCAGACCATTTTGCGAGCCAAATCCGTCGCACGCTCCAAGTCATTGCCCGCCCCGGTCGTTACGTGCTTAAACACCAGCTCTTCCGCCACCCGACCGCCCATGAGAATCGCCAAAGTGTTGTATAGAAACTCTTTTGAATAACTGTGTCGATCATCGGTCGGCAATTGCATCGTCAGGCCCAGCGCTCGCCCGCGGGGAATGATCGTCACTTTATGCACAGGATCCGTCCCCGGCAGCAACTTGGCCATCAGGGCATGACCTGCTTCATGGTAAGCCGTAACCCGTTTCTCTTCGTCTGTTAAAATCATGCTCTTGCGCTCAGCGCCCATCAGGACCTTGTCCTTCGCCATTTCAAAATCCACAGTCTCGACCTCTTTCTTATTTTGGCGGGCGGCCCACAGCGCCGCTTCATTCACCAAATTTTCGAGGTCTGCTCCGGAAAAACCCGGGGTCCCGCGGGCAATCTTTTCAAGCTCGACGTTGGCCGCTATGGGCACTTTCTTCGTATGCACTTTCAATATTTCGGATCGTCCCCTCACATCTGGACGATTCACAACAACCTGACGATCAAAGCGTCCAGGCCGCAACAACGCGGGGTCCAGCACATCTGGACGGTTCGTCGCCGCCACCAAAATGATGCCCTCCGTCGTATCAAACCCGTCCATCTCGACCAGGAGCTGGTTGAGCGTCTGCTCCCGTTCGTCGTGTCCTCCCCCCAACCCGGCACCCCGCAGGCGGCCGACCGCATCGATCTCATCAATGAAGATAATGCAGGGCGCATGCTTTTTCCCCTGCTCAAACAGGTCCCGAACGCGGGAAGCTCCGACTCCCACAAACATCTCGACGAAATCCGAGCCGCTGATGCTGAAAAACGGCACCCCCGCTTCTCCGGCAATCGCCTTTGCGAGCAATGTTTTTCCCGTCCCGGGAGGACCAACCACCAGAACTCCTTTAGGAATACGTCCGCCCAGTTTCTGGAACTTTCGAGGATCTTTGAGAAAGTCAATGATCTCCAGCACTTCCTCTTTTGCCTCGTCAATCCCTGCAACATCGGCGAAGGTTACTTTCTTCCGATCTTCTGTCAGCATCCGCGCCCGACTCTTGCCGAATGACAGAGCCTTATTTCCCCCAATTTGCATCTGCCGCATAAGAAAGAACCAGAGCGCGAGGAACAAGATAAATGGCCCCCACGTGATGAGGAACGTAATGTACCAAGGGCTTTCCTCGGGCGGCTTGACCTCGATCTGGACGTCCTTTTCACGAAGCATCTTGATCATATCGGGGTATTCAGCCGCATACGTCCGAATTCTGGTTTTATCTTTAAGCACTCCACTGATGTGATTGCCTTTGATGATGACCTTTTCAAAGTCGCCTTTGTCCAGCTTCGCCATGAAATCGCTGAAAATGACCTCTTCTTCCGGCGCATGGGTCGGCACGCTGAACAAATTGAAGAGCAGAATCATGAACAAGCCGACGACAACCCAGAAGAGCAAGTTCTTGACTCTGGAATTCATCCGGATCTCCTTCGTGCTAACGTGACAACTGGACCGAACCGTTCGTCGATCGAAACTGATGTGATGTTAACATAGCAACGATCGGCTTGACAACAACGCCCCTATCTCTACTTCCTTTTCTTCGCAAGATCCTTCTCATCGAGGACCGCCAGATAGGGCAGAT
>JAIWOH010000139.1 GCA_020216985.1 Nitrospira sp. | reverse complement strand
TTCTGTATTTTTGCTGATAGTCGAGCCCATAGCCCACGACGTATTGATTAGGAACCGTAAATCCGACATATGCGACATGAACGTCTACAACCCGGTCCTCCTGCTTACTGAGAAGCGCGCAGATGTTTATGCTGCGCGGCTTTTTCTTCGCAAGGGTCGTGAGCAACCGCTGAGCCGTCAACCCTGAATCGACGATATCTTCAACCAGCAGAACGTCTTTCCCCGTAATTGTTTCGGTCAAATCCGAAATCAATTTGGCTTTCCCCGGCGCTCCACCTTTTGTCTTCTCCGTGGTCACCACAAGAAAGTCCACCCGTATCGGAATGCGGATGGCCCTGGCCAAATCCGCGTAGAAAGCATACGCCCCTTTCAAGACGCCGATCAAGACAAGGTCTTTGCCGGTGTAATCCGCACTGATCTGTCGGCCCAATTCACGGATACGGGTCCTCATTTGCTCTTGCGTCACGATCGGCTTTCCAAACAATCGTTCCATAATCTCTTAGCTCTCCTTCACCGCCACACACTCCCGCACGCTGAGCACCACACACCATTCGGCCTTCTCATCCACGGACCACCGGTTATCCTGTCGGTACCCGACAACCCATACGATGCCCTCCGAAGCCTCTACGATCGGCACATGGCGTCTCTCTCGAACCGGCACTTTCAGGTCCGTGAAAAAATCCTGGAGCTTTTTCGACCGGCCTCCCATACCGAACGGATAAAAACGATCTCCCGGCTTCCAACTCCGCACGACCAGCCCTTCAGAAATTTTGTTTGCATCCACCACGATTGTCTTCCGATCCCTTCCCTCCATCAGTCGAAGATCTTTCTTTTTGATCTTGAAAGCCTCGATGCGATGACCCGTTTTAGGCCAGATAACGGCGCCTGGAATCGTAAGCGCTATCGGTACCGTCCCAGCCGAAGAAACGCCGGCCGACTCGCCGAAATTGGCGCTGAAATCGGACGGAGCAAAGCACAATCGATCTCTTTCAACCATTACCCCGACGGACGCCATACGCATGGAAGAACACGCCGTCGGTCCGTTCGCGATGCGGAGAAGAGACTCCACCGTCTTCATGCCGGGCGGACGACCACCCAGGTCACACTCTTTGCCCAGATTCCTGACAACACGTCTTTGAACGGCGCGCGGCAGACTCTTAAAAAACGACCGGTCCACCGCTTTTCTCCCGTCCGGCAGCCGCGTGATCCATCCCTCACATAGAGCGACGACGTGTTTTTCGAGGTACCGGTCATCCTCCACACAAAGATCGGCGAGCCGGCACAAAGCCCCGACGGCCGATGGAACCACCTTCTCCAAAACCGGCATAATCTCATGCCTGATCCGATTTCTGAGGTAAATAGGCTTCTCATTGCTGGAATCCCATCGAAACGGCACCCCCTCATCGCGAAGATAGGCGAGCACGTCCGCTCGTCTCGTTTCATACAACGGTCTGACAAAGAGATGGTTTCGACAGGGTGGCATGCCGGATACTCCGGTCAGTCCGGCCCCACGGAGCATCCACAGCATAACGGTTTCGGCCTGATCGTCAGCGGTGTGTCCCAGGGCAATCAGGTCCGCCCCGCAAACGAGGGCCCTCTTCATCATCGCCTCGTAGCGCAATTCGCGGGCGGTCGCTTGCAGAGAGGCTCCCCGCGGGCGAGAGCCGACGTCCAGCCGCTCGACAAACAACGGCAGGTCCCACCGACGACACAGATCCTCAACGCAGGCTTGATCGCCGTCGGATTCGGTTCCCCGCAACCCATAATTGTAGTGGACCACCGTGAGGGTCAGCCGCCAGGAAGGTCTCAGCCGGTTGAGCAGCGACAACAGAGCCATCGAGTCCGGTCCCCCGGAGACCGCCACAAGCAGGTGCCGGCCCGGCTCGAACAAACGCCTCGTCCGAATGGTCCTGACGACCCGCCGGAGCAAGGGAGGCCACCCCGTTCTTGTGGGGTGACCCGTGGCTCGCGAAATCGCCGTTGTCATCGTTTCTCCATTGTCGCCCGCGCTGTTATCTGTGCCGCCTGCGTCGGCTGAAGGTTGCGCAACAATTCCTTTGCGGATTCCACGTCGAGCGCGATCTGCCGACTCAACGCTTCCGTCCCCGAAAACCGGACGTCACCTCTGACCTGCCCGACGAATTCGACGACGATTCGTTCTCCGTACAGGTCAGGCTCTTCATCAAACAGGTGAACTTCGAGCAACCGTTCTCCCGCGCCGAACGTTGGCCTTGTTCCGATGTACGAGATCGAGTCATACCGACGCTCCTTCCACAAGGCGACGGTGGCATAGACGCCGTCCGGGGGCATGACACGATCAGCGGGAAGCCGAAGGTTGGCCGTTCGCCATCCCACCTCATGTCCCCTCTGCGCCCCGCGAGAGACCGTGCCGGCGATGGTATAGCGGCGACCAAGCAACAGCGCTGCTTGGTCCACCGATCCCGATTGAATCAACTGACGGATTCTTGTCGAGCTGACGATGACTCCGCCGGCCAGCACCGGATCCATCGGGTGAACGAGAAAACCATGGCGCGCCCCCAATGCCACCAGATCCTCCACCTTCCCCGCTCGGTTGTGGCCGAAAACAAAGTGCCGTCCAACGAACAATTCTTTTGTATGCAACCCCTGCACAAGCACCTGCTCCACAAACGCTTCGGGTGGCAGAGCGGCAAACAACCGGGTAAACTCCACAAAGACGACCTCATCGATACCGGCTGCCTGGAAGAACCCCAATTTTTCATCCGGATCGGTCAAGAAACGGAGATTGGCGTGCGGAGCCAGGATCCTCACCGGATGGGGGTCGAAGGTCAGAACCAGGGCGGTCCCTCCGACTTTCCGAGCCGTTTCAACCACGGCTTGCAACAGGGCCCGATGCCCAACGTGATGACCGTCAAAATTCCCGATCGTGACGACCGGATAGGGTCGTGCAATCTCGTGCTGATATCCGTACATCACCTTCATCGTCGCGGATCAAGTCCCTTAAGACAGCAACCGAACGGCGTCTTTGGCGAAATAGGTCAAAATGAGATCGGCGCCCGCTCGCTTGATCGCCACTAACGATTCGAGGATCGCCCGCGATTCATCGAGCCAACCGGCCTGAGCGGCGGCCTTGATCATGCTGTATTCACCGCTGACCTGATAGGCGGCGATCGGCAGAAGCGTGCGGCTTCTCGCAGCGGCGATGACGTCCAAATAGGGCAAGGCCGGCTTCACCATGACAATGTCAGCCCCTTCCTCCACGTCCAGTTCGATCTCGCGCAGCGCCTCACGCCGGTTGCCCGGATCCATTTGATACGATTGCCGATCGCCGAATTGAGGGCTCGAAAACGCCGCGTCACGAAACGGCGCGTAAAAACAGGAGGCGAACTTGGCCGCATAGGCCATGATCGGGACGTCGGGAAATCCGGCCCGGTCGAGTTCATCCCGGATGGCTGCCACTCGCCCGTCCATCATGTCGGAGGGTGCCACCATATCGGCCCCCGCTTCGGCGTGGGTGCGAGCCATGATCCTAAGACAATCGAGGGTTTCGTCGTTGCAAATCTTGCCGTCCCGAACGATCCCGCAGTGACCGTGGCTGGTGTACTCGTCGATGCACACGTCGGTAACGACGATCAGGCCGGGAACCTTCTCCTTAGTCGCCCGGACCGCCCGTTGCACGATGCCGTTCGGATCGAGACCCGCGCTGCCCTGCTCGTCCTTCTGGGCGGGAATGCCGAATAAAATAATCGCCGGAATGCCGAGCGCCTTGATTGCGGCCGCCTCCTCGACCAACAGATCGATCGAAAGCCTGTATTGACCCGGCATCGAGGCGATCGGCTCACGACGATCTCGACCTTCGACGACGAAAAACGGTGCGATAAAATCAGCGGGGGACAGCGCCGTCTCCCGCACCATCCGCCGAAGACCTACCTGTTGCCGAAGTCGGCGCAGCCGCTGGACTGGAAACGCCATGCAGCCCTACTTCTTTCGAGGCAGATTCGTCAAAAACACGACCAGATCGCGGACGGAAATCATCCCCACCAGTTTTCCGTCTCGACTCACTCCCAAATGACGCACATGAGACTGAGCCATCAAATCGTTGGCGTCGAGGAGCGTTTTGTTATCTTCGATGGTCATGATAGGAGCGGACATGATCTGCTCCACTGTCGTCTTGGTGGCATCCGCTCCTGCGGCCACCACTCGACGCATCATGTCCGTATCCGTCACAATGCCGATGATTTCACGATCATTGGTCACAAACAGGCTGCCGATTCCCTTGTCGCGCATAATCCTGGCCGCCGTCTGGGCGTCCGTATCCCGCTGCACCGTCACGAATTTTTCTCGTGGAATCATGAATGACTTCACTGGAACCATGCCGCTTTCCTCCTTTTCTCGTCTTTTTATAGTCGCTGTATCGTCTACGACGTCCTTGCCGGAATGTTCGCCCGGCTTTCATAATACCGCACGATGGCGTCGACCAACGCCGGAATCGTATTTTCATCGGGCATGATCGAGGCCGTCATGCCGAATTCTTCCAGGGTCCCCGCCGTAATCGGTCCTATCACGGCCACGACGACCGATCGCAAGAGGGCGATCGCCTGCGCCGCTCCCCCGACCATGGCCACGAAATTGCGGACCGTGGACGAGCTGGTAAACGTGACCACATGAACCTGCCCCTCAGCCAACAGCCGCCGCCAGTGTTCACCGTCTCCGTTCGGAATCACCGTCCTATACACCGATACGACATCGACATGAGCCCCTCGGGCCCGCAATTCGTCCGGGAGCACTTCGCGCGCCACTTCCGCCCGCGGGATAAGCACACGCCTTGTTCGGGCATCCAAGCCGCCCAGAGCGCCGAGAATGCCTTCCGCCTGGTAATCGGTCGGAATGACGTCCGCCTTGACTCCGAACTTCTCGATCTCTTGAGCCGTGCGCGGCCCGATACAACAAATCAACCGTCCGGCCAGACAACGCACATCGAATCCGCTCGCGCGCAATCTGGTCATGAATCGATTCACCCCATTGACGCTGGTGAAGATGATCCAGTCGTAGGAACCGATGTCGGCGATGGCCCGATCGACCGCCCCCCACTCAGCCGGCGGCATGATCCGGATTGTCGGAGCTTCGATCGGCTCGGCCCCGTGCGCGGCCAGCAACTCGGCCAGTTCCCAAGCCTGCTCTTGAGCCCTTGTCATCAGCACACGCTTCCCAAAGAGCGGCTTGGTCTCGAACCAATTGAGCTGTGACCGGAGACGCACCACCTCCCCTACGACGATCACCGCGGGCGGCTCAAGCTTCGCCGCTTCCGCTTTGGCGGCAATGTCGGCCAAAGTCCCGACGATCGTCTGCTGCGAGGCTCTGGTTCCCCACCGAATCACCGCCGCCGGCGTGTCGGGCGATCGCCCTTCAGCCACCAAATTGGCCGTAATCGATCCGAGATTTTTGACACCCATCAGAAACACGAGCGTGCCGTGGCTGGTTGCGAGCCGAGACCATTCCACTCCCGTCGACGGCTTCTCCGGATCTTCGTGTCCGGTCACAAACGTCACCGTGGAAGCCATGGTTCTGTGAGTGACGGGAATCCCGGCATAGGCCGGAGCCGCAATCGCGGCCGTGACGCCGGGAACAACTTCAAAATCGACGCCGGCCGACGCCAGAGCTTCCGCTTCTTCGCCTCCCCGTCCAAACACGAACGGATCTCCGCCTTTGAGTCGCACAACAACTTTTCCTTGCCGCGCCCGTTCGATCAACAATCGGGTGATCTCATCTTGGTCGGGATATTTTCCCCGCCCCCGCCGGCCGACATAGATCCGCTCCGTCTCATTCGGCGCATGTTTCAGAAGTTCCGAATTCGCCAGATAATCGTAGAGCACCACATCCGCTCGTGTGAGGCACTCCAAACCGCGAATGGTCAACAGTTTGGGGTCGCCCGGTCCGGCGCCGACTAAATACACCTTGCCCTTTGCTCCTTCGGCTTTCATCGATCGGTTCCATAAATGTCTCGAAGGATTCGGTCGCCGCCCCTCGCGAGCAATCGTTCGGCCAATTGAACACCTATTGCGAAGGCATTCTCTTTTGCGCCTTGAATCTGATCTCGAATGATGGTCTTTCCATCGACGCTGGCCACGAGCCCATCCAGCCAGACCTGTCCCTCGAACACCGTCGCATGAGCGGCGATCGGTATTTGGCAGCCTCCCTCCAGCCGACGCAAGAACGCACGTTCCGCGGTCACGGCCGTTCGCGTGACCGGATCGTTGAGCGGCTCCAGAATCGAACGCACAAAACTGTCATCGCTTCGTCCTTGAATGCCCAACGCTCCCTGGCCGATCGCCGGCAAGCTGACGATCGGATCGAGATACTCGGTAATCTCCCCGGCCCACGCCAACCGATGCAATCCGGCTGCGGCCAGGACGATGGCGTCGAAATCTCCTTCTTTCAACTTTCTGAGGCGAGTGTCGAGATTGCCTCGCAACAGGCTGACCCGAAGGTCGGGTCTGAGGCCGAGGAGCTGCGCTTGCCGGCGCAGGCTCGCGGTGCCGATCACAGCGCCGAGCGGCAGGTCCTTGAATCTTCGTCCGTCTCGGCTGATCAAGGCATCGCGAGCGTCTTCGCGGGAGGGCACGCAGAGGATGTCGAGCCCCCCCGGCATTTCAGCCGGTACATCCTTCATGCTGTGAACGGCGAGATCGATCTCGCCGGCGAGCAGGGCTTCCTCGATTTCTTTGACGAAGAGCCCCTTTCCGCCGATCTTGGCCAACGGCACATCGAGGATTTTATCGCCGGACGTTTGAATCTTGCGCAATGTCACGCCGACATTCGGCGCGACAGCTTGAACACGCGATCGAAACCATTCACTCTGTTGGAGCGCGAGTTTGCTTCCTCTTGTTCCGATAACTAAAGCCGATCGATGATCCGGTGACACCGACATCCCCGCCATTTTTCCGTTCACGCCGGCGACAGCTCAACGAACCTGCTTGTGAGCGACCGATTCAGACTCTTCCCGGTCTGAAGCACGAGACCGGCCGGCGAGATACCGCGATCGATCCGCTTCGGACAGATCAGAAGGGGAAGGCCGGTCAAGATAAAAAAACCGGCGAGCGGCTTCGACAAAGGCCGGACCGTTCGACGAATTCACTTCCGCCTTCAGAGTCACCATAGTTCGATGAATCAACTTGTTCACAATTGAGGACGCCAGTCCCTCCACCAATTCACGGTCTTGCGGCGAGAGGTGCGATAATCGACCAAGGACCCGCTCGACTTCCATTCGCTTAATTTCGTCCACGCGATTGCGCAACGCGATGATCGTCGGAGTCACTTCCAATGATTTCATCCATTCGACGGCAACGGCAACTTCTTCCACGATCATCCGCTCCGCCTTTTCCGCCTCCTGAAGCCGCTCTTCCCGATTCTGTTGGACCCGATGCGTCAAGTCGTCGATGTCGAACAAAAACGCATTGTCGACGTGCCGGACAGCCGGATCAATGTTGCGCGGGACCGAGATGTCGATCAAAAACATCGGGCGGTTCCCCCGCTTGTCGACCGCCCGTTGCACGTCTTCCGCACCGACGAGATAATGCGATGCCCCTGTGGAAACCAACACGATGTCCGCCGCCGCCATTTCATCTTTGAAATGGTCGAATGGAATAGGCGTTCCGCCGAACTTGTCGGCCAAATCAATCGCGTGCTGCGGCGTTCTCGTCGTAATCCGCACCTGTCGCACTCCCTGGGCGATCAAATGCCGCGCCGCCAACTTCGCCATCTCCCCGGCTCCCACGAGCATCACGGTCTTCTCGTCAAGATTGGAAAAAATCTTCTTGGCCAGCTCGACCGCCGCATAACTTACGGAAACCGCCGTTTCGGCGATCTTCGTCTCCGTCCTCACCCGCTTCGCGACCGAAATGGCCTTCTTGACGATCTTGTTCATGATGACGCCCGTCGTTTTGTGCGCCAGGGCGACCTCGAAGGCGTCTTTCAGTTGGCCCAGAATCTGCGACTCGCCGACGACCATTGAATCGAGGCTCGCCGCCACTCGAAACAAATGGGCGATCGCTCGATCACCGGTATACCAGTACAGGTGCGGCGTCAGTTGCTCAGAGGACAACGACAGGTTCGTATCCGCCAGGAATTCCTGGATGCGTTCGTGCCCAACTTCCACATCTTCGACGACCGAATAAACTTCCACGCGATTGCAGGTCGAGAGCAGCATCCCCTCTCTGACCCCCTCGTACGAACACAGCCGGTTCAGCGCTTCTCCCAACCGGCTTTCCGGAACGGCCAACTTTTCTCTGATCTCGATCGGAGCCGTCTTATGGCTTAATCCCACAACAATTACGTGCATGTCACGACACATCTCCATGGCCCTTAAGCACGACTCCGACCAACGTCAGGATGACGCAGGCGAATCCGACCACCGTCAAATATGCGGCCCGCTTCGCCCGCCATCCGACCGTCAGACGCCCCAACAACACGACGAAATAGAATAACCAGGTGACCACCGCTCCTGTCTGCTCGGGATTCCACGTCATATACGAACCGCGCGAGAATTCGGCGGAGATCGCGCCGGTGACGATCCCCAAGGTCAGCAGCGGAAATCCCAACACGATGGATTGCTGATTCAAACGGTCCAGAAAATCGAGAGCGGGCAGTTTGCTGTAGAGCACATTGAACCGTTTCGATTTCAGCAGGCGTTCTTGAATCAAATACATCACCCCAGCCACAAATCCCACCGCAAACCCGACGGCACCCAACATGCTCAACGCCACGTGAATCCACAACGTCTTAAAAACGGGCTTCAGGGTGGGAACGGTCTCCGGCAACGCGGCCGCCGAGACCAACGACATCAGCGCAAGCGGAACCATGAATGAACCAAGCACGGGAATGCGATGCCGGAACTCCACCAGGAGAAAAACAAGGATGATCATCCAGGAAAAGAAGGACAGCGCTTCGAAGAAACTGGGGTGGGACGACGAAGAGGAGGCCGCCGCTTTGGCAGCCAATGCAACGGTATGAAACAGAAACCCTACGGCTGTAATTCCCAGAGAAATGTTTGATAGGGCATCGGAACGTCGCAACAAATAAACGAGAAACGAGATCGTAGCCGCGAGATACAGCGCCATGGTAATCGTGAAACAGACTGAGGCCATCGGACGCGCCTTTTCCCAATCCCGTTCCTGGCCGGCGGCGAAATTGTGAAGATTAGCAAGGAATTATATCGATGAGCCTTAAGCAGAGTCAACAAAGGAGAGAAGGGATTCTCTATCTTGTCGCCGTGCCGATCGGGCATGCCGACGATATCACCTTACGCGCTCTTCGAGTACTACGCGATGCCGACCTCATTGCCTCGGAAGACCCGGCAGCCACCCGTCGATTACTGACCCATCACGGCATCGACACGGCGTTGACAAGTTACGGACCGACGGGCATTAAGCAGAAAGCAGCGGTTTTAATCGATCGCTTGAAACAGGGCTGGCGAATCGTTCTTGTATCGGATTGCGGGTCACCGATGATTGCCGATCCCGGCTCCATCTTGGTGACTTCCGCCCATGCCCACGACATTCGCGTCGTGTCGATTCCCGGACCGTCGGCCCTGACGGCGGCGCTTTCTGTCGCAGGACTTCCGACCGACTGTTTCCTATTTCTTGGGCAGCTACCGGACTCAAAAGGAGCTATTCGTCGTCGCCTTGCCGGCCATCTGGCCGGTGAAACCGCGATCGTCGCCTTCTGCACGATCGACTCGCTGTCTTTCGTGCTGAGCACGATCGAGGAGACGGCCCCCCGACGTCACCTCACGTTAGCCTGCAACCTGACTACTCCCTCTGAACGAATCCTGAGGGGAACTGCTCGCCAGATACAAAATCTGCTGGCGTCACACCCCGCCTTCTCCAACATTACGCTCGTCATCAGCGGGAGAACAAAAAGAAATGAACGGAGGCGGGACACGCAAGGCTGAAAGCCTGAATCACTCGTTGTCCTCCCGACGAATCAGCACGCGATAAACTCGATCGATCTGCTCCAACGCCAG
>JAIWOH010000150.1 GCA_020216985.1 Nitrospira sp. | reverse complement strand
CTGTGCAGTTTCACGCATGCCAGTCTACCGGAAGCCGCGGGACCTTGCTCACACCCCCGCCTTTACAGGCGGGGACCTCCCGCTGGATTAGATGTCGTTAGGGTTGCGGATGTAAACCGAGCAGAGGCTACGGCGACGCCGGCGGGGCTTGTTTCTTCTCCGCCACCCGTTGCTTGGCCTGCTGGATACGCTGTTCTTGAGCCGGATCACCGAACCCCTGCTCGCGGAACCGCTGGAGAAGTTTTTCGTTGGAGGGATCGATCTCCAGGGAATGGAGCCAGGCTTCCCGCGCCTCGGCCATTTTGCGTTGCTGCAAATAGATTTCTCCCAGGTGCTCGTAGATCACCGGATCGTCTTTCACGAGCGTGGTGGCTCGTTGGATCTCTTTCAGCGCCTCCTCGACCATACCCGCCTTGTATAGAGCCCATCCCAAACTGTCCACGTAGTAACCATTGTCCGGCTTGAGGGTGACGGCCCGTTTGGTGAGCGAGAGGGCCTGGTCAAGCTTGATGCCGCGCTCGGCATAGCTGTAGCCGAGATAGTTCAACGCATCGGCATGGTGCGGGTCGAAAGACAGTGCGGCCTCCATCGCGCGCACGACGTCGTCGAATCGGTTCAGCTTGTCATAGGTGGTACCGAGGTTGAAATGGAGGTCGGCATTCTTGGGGTGATGTTTGATCCCTTCTTCAAAAACCTCCAAAGCCTGCTCGAACTTATCGGACTGCAAATAGGAGAGACCGAGCACGATGTGGGGCTCAGGCTGTTTGGGGTTGAGACGAACCACCTCGCTCAAGTGTTTGATGGCTTCAGGGAAATTTTTGAGGCGATACTGCAACACGCCCAGGTGGAGACGGCTTTCCAAAAATCGCGGGTCGAGATGAATGTTGTGCCGATAGGTCTCGATGGCCTTGGGAAAGTCTTTGGTCTCTTCGTACAGATAGCCAAGATAATCCCGCACCCGCAGTTCGTCCGGTCTGGCTTGCAAAATGGCGGTAAGGCGAGCGATCGCCTTGGCGAAGTCTTTTTGTTCCCCATGGATGAGCGCCATTCTGAGCTGCGCGTCGAGATCGCCGGGATCATCCTCCAGCATCTTTTCAAGTTCCGACGCCCCCGCCGCGTAATCTTTCGCGGTGATGTGCAACTGAACGAGATGCCGTCTGACTTCTTTGTTGTGCGGATTGACCTGACGCAGATACTGTTGAAGCAAGCCGATCGCCTTGTCCCGTTCCTTCCGAGTTTCATAAATCGACGCAAGCGCCAGATAGGGCGGTTCGAATGACGGATTCACCGTCATCGATTGGTGAAAACCGGAGACAGCCTGCTCGATATTGCCCGTTTCAACCGAGATGCGACCCAAATAATAGTGACCGACGTGAGAATCAGGCGCGTATCGCAAGCCTTGTTTGATCGCCTGCTCCGCCTCGGCCGTTCTTTTCAGGTTCAAGAGGATAAGACCTTTTGAAAAGTATGACTCCGCGCGTTCCGGAGCATGCTCGATCGCCTTGTCCAAAAGCTCGACCGCCCGCTCTGGCTTCCCGGCGCCGGCCAAAATGCCGGCCATCTGCGTCAACAGCTGAGCGGTCTGCCCGGTTCCCTCTCCCGCCTGCTCCGCATAGTGGGCCGCGTTGGAGAGGTCGCCCAATCCGAAATAGAGAGCGGCCAACCGGGCCTTCGCGTCGCGCGAAGTGGGGTCCGCTTCGATTGTCGCTCGATATTCTCGCAGGGCCGTTTCAATGTCCTGTGCCAGCTCGGCTTGATAGCCCAGCATGAAATGGTAAGTGGCGGCCGAATTGGGCGGGGACGCGGCAGCTTGTCGCGGGGTCGATTCTTCCGAAAGGAGTTGCGATTCCTGCGCCCGTGGCGACGCGGCGCAGGCCATGACGGCGCACGCGATCGCCAGAGAGCCGACGACGGATTGGACGGCCCTCCGTCTCAGGCAGCCGACCAGCGGGGAGGAAACCATCGGTCTCGCCATCTTTTGAAATGCCGCCATGAAGCCGGTGTGATGATCATTCATGTATGAAACAGTATACCGAGCGGCTGGGCGGCGCGCAAACGACCTCAGGCCTCGCGAAGGTCGAGGCTTTCGAACTTGGCGTAGCGATCGTGGAAAAAGAGCTCTTTTTTCCCGGTCGGTCCGTTGCGGTGTTTGCTCACGATGATGTCGGCGATGCCCTTGCGTTCCGAATTGGAATCATAGACGTCTTCTCGGTAGATGAACATCACGACGTCGGCGTCCTGTTCAATGGCGCCGCTCTCCCGCAGGTCCGCCAACATCGGGATCGGGGGTTTTCGGGATTCGACCGCGCGGCTCAATTGGGACAGTGCCACGACGGGAACGTTCAGCTCTTTCGCCAAGGCTTTCAACGAGCGGGAGATGTCGGAAATTTCTTGTTGGCGCGACTCCGCGTCGCCGCGTCCCTGCATCAACTGAAGATAATCCACGATGAGCAGGTCGAGCCCCTTTTCGGCTTTGAGCCGGCGGGCTTTCCCCCGCATTTGCTGCACGGTCAGGTTGCCGGCGTCGTCGATATAGATCGGCGCCTGCTCCAATCGACCGGCCGCCTCTGCCAACCGCCACCAATCTTCCTTTTGCAATTTGCCTGTCCGTAACGCATGGGAATCGACGCGCGCTTCGGAGCTTAGCATCCGGAGCACGATCTGCGGTTTGGACATTTCCAAGCTGAAGATGCCGACGACCGCGTTTGCATGGATCGCCGCATGGGTGGCGAAGCCGAGCGCCAAGCTGGTTTTACCCATGCTCGGCCGGCCCGCCACGACGACCAAATCGGACGGTTGAAGCCCGGCGGTCAAGTCATCAAGATCGTAGTACCCCGTGGGTACGCCGGTGACGTGCTCCTTTCTTTTCGACAACTTGTCAACCAGATCGAGACTTTCTTTAATGATTTGGTTGATCGGAGTGAACGGCCGCTCCAACTTACCTTGGGCGATGCTGAAGACGGATCGCTCCGCAAAATCGAGGAGTTCATCGATCGACGCGGTTCCCTCGTAGCCCCTCGTCAAGACTTCCGTGGAAGTCGCGAGCAGTTGCCGCGCGACGGCCTTGTCGCGGACGATTTTGCAGTGATAGCGGATGTTGGCGGCGCTGGGAACGATCTGAACCAGTTCGGCCAGATACGCGGCGCCGCCGACGGTTTCCAACTCTCCCATCCGCGCCAGACGCTCCGTGAGGGTGATTTGATCGATCACTTCGCCGGTATCGACGAGATCGAGCATGGCCCGGTACACCTTGCGATGGGCCGTCCGGTAGAAATCTTCTTCCGTGATCAGTTCCATCGCCTTGGGCATGGCGGCATTGTCCAACAAAATGGCTCCCAAGACCGATTGTTCGGCCTCAATGTTTTGCGGAGGAAGCTTCGGTTGCGACAAATCAACGACGGCAGGCTTCATGGAGATTTCTTTGAGGATAAGGCAGATTGCACGGCCACCGTACCGAGTCCTTGAAACAATCGATCGACGATCAATGCGAAGCCGGTCGAAGGCAGGTTTTTTCCGAACCGGCCGATCAAGTGGTTATAACGTCCGCCGCCGCCGAGTTCCACCCCGACCCCCTCCGCAAAAACATCGAAGACGATCCCGTCGTAATAATCAAACCCACGAAATTCTCCCAAGTCAAGAAACAGCGCGGTACGGTGTCCCGCACGACACAGCGCGTGATAGACCTGGGACAACCGATCGAGTGATCGGTGAAGAGCCGCGTCTTTTCCGGCCAACGCTCGACCTTCGGCGATAACCTCGGCTGTCCCGGAGAGTTCCAAGGCTTCTAGGATGCGCTGTCCGGCTCGCGGCGGAACGCGCTCGACGGAGAAAATTTCTTCGAGCTTGGGAACGTCCTTGCGCGCCGCCGCCTGCTCCGCCTGTTTCTTTCCCACGTCCGAGAGCCCCGCTTGAACGAGCAACCTTTTGAAAAATCCGACGTGCCCCAGAGAAACTTTGAACGACCGTAATCCTATGTTCCGTAAACAATCGATCAGGCATGACACGATTTGTTGATCCGATGCAGAATCATCGGTTCCAATAAGTTCGGCCCCCACTTGAAAAATTTCCCGATCTCGACCGGCGTGTTCCGGTTCATAGCGAAACACCGTTGTTCGATACGAGAGCTTGAGCGGCGTCCGATCGCCCATCATCCCCATCGCGACGGTACGAGCAATTTGCGCCGTGGCATCGGGACGCAGAAGCAGGATGCGACCTGTCGTCCGGTCGGGAATTTTATAGCATTTCTCGATAAGCTCCGGTTCAAGACCGGGCGTCAACACGTCAAGATATTCGAAGGTCGGCAGGATGATTTCTTCGAAGCCGCGACCGGCCAGAGTCTCGATCAGTTGCGTCTCAATTTTCCGAAAACGGCGCGCCGCTTCCGGAAGAATCGTCGACATCCCGGCTGGAACCAGCGATCGCTCTCTCAACGGTTGGATCTCCTCCGGAGGGATACCGGACGAAGGAGGAGCAAAGCCCATGACACTCTGACAGAATCGGCCAGCCGTCAGGCAAGATTCGCGACGTTGACCGAAAGAATGTTGGAACTCGATTTGATCTCGTCCAACACGGCGGCCGGAAACTCGGTATCGGCCGCGATGATCAACAACGCATCCCCTCCCCGTTTCTCGAGGGCGCATTGCATCCGCACGATGTTGATTCCGTTGTCGCCCAATACTTTCCCGACCATACCGATCACGCCGGGCCGGTCCATATTGTGAATGAACAGCATGTGACCTTCCGGAACCATTTCCACCTTGAACTGATCGATCTCCACCACTCTGGCTTCCTTTTTATGGTAGAGGGTGCCCGCCACCTGATGTGACACCCTGCCGGACTCGACTCGAACCCGAATCAGGCTGGTGAAGTCTCCGGCGTCGGAGATTCGGACCTCCTTCACTTCGATCCCCCGCTCCTTGGCCACGATCGGGGCGTTCACATAATTGACGGGATGTTCCAGAATCGGGGTGAGGAGCCCCTTCAGCACGGCGATGGTGAGGGGCGCCACCGACAACGACGCGACCTCTCCGCTGTATTCGACCGTGACGCGTTCGATCGCGCCGTGCGAGAGCTGTGTTTGAAGCGAGCCCAGCCGCTCCGCCAAAATCAAAAACGGTTGGAGACGAGGCAGCAGTTCCGGCGCGACTGAGGGAATGTTGACCGCGCCCTTTGCAACACCTTTTGTGAAATAATCGACGATCTGTTCCGCGATGGCCACGGCGACGTTTTCCTGCGCCTCGGTGGTCTGGGCGCCGATGTGCGGCGTGCAGATGAAGTTATCCAACGTCAGCAGAGGGTTGTCGGGTTTGACCGGCTCTTCCTCAAACACGTCGAAGGCGGCGGCCGCCACTCGTTTGGTTTTCAACGCCTCATAGAGATCCGCCTCATTGATGATGCCGCCGCGCGCGCAGTTGATCAGCACCACGCCGGGTTTCATGGTCTCAATGACGCCGGCGTTGATCAGCGACCTGGTCTCCGCCGTCAACGGCGTATGAACCGATACGATATCGGCCCGGCGAAACAACTCGGCCAATTCGACCAGCCCCACCCCCATTTTTTCGGCTCGATCCGGCGCGAGATAGGGATCATAGGCGATGACGTTCATGGACGCTCCCTGGGCAAGTTTGGCGAGATAGCCGCCGATCTGACCGATTCCCACGATGCCGAGCGTCTTGTTGTAGAGCTCAATGCCCATGAACTTATCTTTTTCCCATTTCCCCTGTTTGACCGACGCCGTCGCCTGGGGAATTTTTCTGCAGGCCGCAAAAATCAACGCCATCGTATGTTCGGCCGTCGTGACCGTATTGCCGCCCGGCGTGTTCATCACGACGACGCCTCGGCGGGTGGCGGCCGGTATGTCGACGTTGTCCAGCCCGGATCCGGCCCGTCCCACCACTTTCAGCTTTTCAGCGGCGGCGATCAAATCCGCCGTCACTTTGGTGCCGGATCTCACGATCAAGCCGTCGGCGTCTTTGATCTCCGCGTAAAGTTCCTCTTTCGGCATCTTGGATCTCACCGTGACGGTGAATCCGGCCTTTTCCAACAACTCGACGCCCTGCTTCGACAGACTGTCACTGACCAAGATCTTCATGGCCCCCGCTCCCATGTCCGTCCTTGTCCACGACTTCTACTTCGCCATCAGGATCTCTTGCGCTTTTCCGACCCCGCGTCCCAACTGGACCGGATGGCCAAGCCCTTTCAAGACCATCTCGGTCGCAGCCAGCGCCGCGATCACGTCAAACGTGTCGGCGTATCCCATGTGCGACAGTCGGAAAATTTTCCCCTTCAGATGGTCTTGTCCCCCCGCCGCCGTCATTCCATATTGCACCCGCAGGTTTTTGTAGATGGCTTGGCCGTCGATACCCTCCGGCGCACACACGGCCGTCAAGGCATCGCTCGGCGACTCCTTGGGGAAGAGGGTCAAGCCCGCAGCCTGAATGCCTTCGCGCATGGCGCGCGCCAACCGTCCTTGTCGTGCGAAGATGTTGTCGAGCCCTTCGGCTTTGAGCATTTTAAAAACTTCCTGAAGGCCGATGATCAAAGAGACGGTCGGAGTAAACGCCGTTTGATTCTTGACTTGATTCTCCCGCTCTTTCTTAAAGTTAAAGTAGAAGGCGGCGTTTTTGGCTTTGTCGGCCAGGGCCCAGGCCTTGTCGCTCACGCTCACAAAAGCCATGCCCGGCGGAAGCATCAAGGCCTTTTGTGAACCGGTCACCACGACGTCCAGTCCCCAGGCATCGGTCTTGATGTCAAATACCCCCAATGCCGTGATGGCATCCACCACGAGAATGGTATTGTCATATGCTTTGACGATTTCTCCCAATGTTTTGACATCATGAGACACGCCCGTCGACGTTTCACTGGCTTGAACGTAGACGGCTTTAATGGATGGGTCCTTTTTGAGGGCATCGGCGACTTGTTGAGGATCAACCGCATGGCCCCACTCGACTTTGATTTCGGTCGCCTGGACTCCGAAGGTTTTGCAGATCTTGCCCCATCGCTCTCCGAACTTGCCGCCATTGACAAACAGGGCCTTGTCACCGGGCGATAAAAAATTCGAAACGGCTCCCTCCATGCCTCCCGTACCGGATGCCGACAGCATCAACACGTCGTTCCGTGTTTGAAACAGCCACTGTAGGCCGGCGCGAACCTCGGCGAAAATAGGGTCAAACTCCGGCGCTCGATGATGGATGATCGGCCGAGCCATGGCCAATAAGACTTCGGGCGGCACAGGTGTCGGACCGGGTGCCAAGAGATACCGCTTCAACATGAATCAATCCTCCTTACACCAAACGAATTTCGGTGGGCGTCCACGAGAAAGAAGAAGCGGTACGCTACCATTAGCGCCGGGAAACTGTCAAGAAACGGCCCGCCGCAACCGAGAAGTTTCCAGAGAATCCGGATGGCGCAGCAAAAAACATCGTTGAAGCGATCCTGCGCATTAAGGTTAAGGACGCGTCATGATCGCATCTCTCATCCTCCGGAAGAGGGGGGCTCCCATCCCTTTTCATTTCTTGACAAGCATCAGATCGCCCGATAGTCTAGGCGCACCGAGGCCAGTACAAGGTTCATATTTTCTACTCAAGAGGGAGAGGCTTATCGTTATGTCGTTGCGATCTCGACATACTATGATGCCCAAGGGCCTGGTGATGCCTTTCTGTGCGTTACTGCTCCTCTTGCCCGTCAAAACAATTGCGGCGAGCGATCGTCTTGAGAGCGACTCCGATTCTATCCCTTCCGTCTCGCTCGTCGGTGACCGTGGCGATGTAGACTTTGACTCCAACCTCGTTCCCTTGGACTCGGAACTTGCTCTCCCCCGGCAGACGTCGACCGACATTCAACCGACCGATGAAACCGACGGAACCATGGCTGAATCGTCCGCCGCTTCCGAGTCGGACGACCAAACCGCCCGGTCCTCTGATCCCGAAGGAGACAGAGAGAGCGATGCCTACAACATCCCCGTGGTGATCGATCCGGTGGTCGAGAGCCACTTGCGATTCTTTCATACTTCCATCAGAGATCGCTTTGAACAATGGCTTCTCAGACTCAGCCGATACCGCCCGCTTCTCGAATCCATTTTTGCGGAGTTCAATCTTCCAAGCGACTTGATCTATTTGTCATTGGTGGAAAGCGGCTTCAACCCCTATGCGTATTCACGGGCGAAAGCGACCGGTCCTTGGCAATTCATGAAGGCGACCGGGAAAACTTACGGCCTCCGCATCGATCATTATGTCGATGAACGTCGAGATCCGATCAAATCGACCGTCGCCGCCGCCCGCTACCTCCGAGATCTTTATGATCTCTTCGGAACGTGGCCCTTGGCCATGGCGGCCTACAACGCCGGAGAAGGCAAGGTGCTGCGCGCACTGCAAAAGACTCAGGGAGAAACGTTCTGGGATATTTCGAAAACCAAACTCATTCGACCAGAGACCAAACACTACGTCCCTCGCATCATGGCCGCCACCATTATCGCTCGCAACCCGGACCGCTACGGGTTCAACCAAGACGCGGTGCCGCTTCATCAATTTGAAGAGGTGGTCGTCGACAGACCGCTGCATTTCCGCGCGATCGCCAATATTTCCGGTATTCCGTACGAAGAGCTTCGGCTTTTGAATCCGGAGCTTCGGCGTGATGCCACACCTCCGGACGATTCCGCGTATCATTTGAAAGTTCCGATCGGAACGGCTGAAAAACTCAGACAGGTGCTGGACCGAATCCCCACTTATAAATTTCCTCCCCTTCCGCCGCAAACGAAACAGGTGAAGGCCGAAACATCGCGGTGGTATCGCGTGCGAACCGGAGACACGTTGGAGAAAATCTCCAAACGATTCCGGGTTCCGGTCAAAACGTTGAAGACGCAAAACAGCCTATCCCGCCCTTTCCTGAAAGCGGGCGAGATGCTTCTCATCCGCCGATAATCACCTGCTCCTCTCATGAAGGGGCGTGTTTGGTGATGCACTGGATGATGAAAAATGCGTTCGGTGAGAGCTACGGCTTTTTGTCGGATGACGAGGCGGCCTCGTAGGATTTTTTGGCTTCGAGAATTTTTTCCCGAAGAACGGCTTCGTTGGCCAAGGGAGAGTTAGGATAGGATTTGATAAGTTCTTGATACCGCTTCGACGCTTCATCGAACCGCGCTTGGCTCTCATCCAGCCGAGCCAACTCGAACAATGCCTGATCACGGTTCAACGCTTCGGGGTTATTGAGAACCGCCGAATAGGACTGGGTCGCTTGCGCGACGTCTCCCTTCAAAAGATAGGCGTAGGCGAGTTTTTGACGCGCAAGATCGACCAGCGTTTTGTTCGAGCCATAGGTGGAAATCAACCGTGTATAGGCGTCGATCGCGGCGTCAAGCTGATTGGTTTCGAGCAAGGCGTTGCCCAGACCGAACAGCGCCAGAGGGGCCGACGGCGTGTTCGGATACTCAACGGTAATTTTTTTATACAGGGCGATCGCTTCTTGCATGTTGGATTCGACTTTTTTCGGATCATTCAGCGGACGCATCAGGTAATGAAGCGTCGCCTCCCGTTCCAGGTCTTGCGCCTTGCGGGCGGCTTCCGCGTTCTGCCACAAAACCGCCGCAAGAATACCCCCCGCTACGACCAACACCCCTACCCCTCCCAAAATCGACCACCGATACTTTTTCATGTCGATGAGCCACTGTTCCAACGACCCGACTAATTTGACCTCATCGACGGGCAGTTGGCGGGGGGGAACTTTGATGCGATAGGTCATGCTCGAATGGTCCTCTAAAAAACGCCCCTGAACGTTCCATTGAAAGAAACCTTGGCTTTATACTAGGGGGTGATTTGTTTTGTCAATGCACGAGCCGTCCAAGAATGAGGAGCAAAAACCTTTGGAATGTCCCAAGACCGGTTCAGCATGAACTATCGGCATCGACTCGATGAGGTCCTGACCCGTCGGTTGAATACGGTGGAATCCTCCACGGGGCCAGTCGTTCAGTATGGCGGACGTCCGGTCATCCTCCTATCTTCCAATGACTACCTTGGATTAGCGGCCCATCCCTCGGTCATCCAAGCCGCCGTTCACGCGACGGAACAATATGGAAGCGGCGCCGGCGCGTCTCGGCTGATCTGCGGGACACTTCCTCCCCACTCCGAGTTGGAATCGGCCTTGGCTTCATTCAAAGGAACGGAAGCCGCGCTTTTATTTAGTTCGGGATACCTTGCAAACCTTGGCGTCATCCCCGCCCTGATCGGACGTAACGATCTCATCCTGGCGGATCGGCTGTGTCACGCCAGCCTCATCGACGGCTGTCGATTGAGCGGAGCCGATTTTCGGGTCTTTCGGCATCGCGATGCCGAGCACCTCGAGTCATTGCTGAAGCGGAGGCGATCCCCTCGTCGGACCCTGATCGTCACCGACGGCTTATTCAGCATGGACGGTGACCTTGCGCCTCTTGCAGAATTGGCGGCTCTGGCCAAACGTTATGACGCCGCCCTCTACGTCGATGACGCGCACGGAACCGGCGTCATGGGCGCGACCGGAAGAGGAACGCTTGAAGCCTTAGCGGTGGAAAATGACATCCCCTTTCATATGGGCACGTTGGGTAAAGCACTGGGCAGCGGCGGCGCATACGTGGTCGGCTCCCGGGAGGTCATCGACTATTTGCTCAATACGGCCCGCTCGTTCATGTTCACGACCGCTCCTCCCCCCGCCACGGCGGCCGCTGCGCGCGCCGCCTTGACCATCATTCGGCAAGAGCCGGAGCGGCGGACCAGATTGTGGGAAAACCAAGCCCGGATGTTTCACGGATTACGTCGTCTTGGTTTTCACTTGACGGACACCGCGAGCCCCATCTTGCCCGTCTTGATCGGCGACGCCGCCACCGCCCTCGCTTTTGCCGAACAACTGCTGGCCCATGGGGTCTATGCGCCGGCCGTCAGACCGCCGACCGTCCCCCATGGAACCAGCCGCATCAGGGTCACCGTCACCTCCGAACATACGGCAAGTCACCTCGAAGAGGCGTTGCAAGCGTTCGAGTCGGCCGGTCGCGCCCTGCGTCTCATTTGATCCGCGCCGATCGTCCCGACGCATTTCAGTCGTTTTCTTGCTTTTCCCCCTCCCTATGGCATCATCCCACCGTGTCGTATTTTGCGCCGTCCTCATCGGCCCGCTTTGGGAGAGCACTCAAATGGATATTTCCAAATTGTTGACATTCGCCGTGAAAGAAGGGGCTTCGGATTGCCATCTCAGCGCCGGAGAGCCGCCGATGGTCCGCATCCACGGCGACATGAAAAAACTCGATCATCCGGCCCTGACGCCGGAGGAAACCCATGCGCTGATCTACGACATGATGAACGACGTGCAGAGGAAACACTTCGAAGAACATCGCGAATGCGACTTCTCTTTCGAGTTGGGCGACATCGCGCGGTTCCGCGTGAACGTCTTCGTGCAGCAACGGGGACTCGGCGCGGTGTTCCGAAACATTCCCACCATCATCGTTCCGCTGGACAAGCTCGGCATGCCACCGGTCATTCGGCAGTTGTGCGATAAGGAAAAGGGATTGATCCTGGTCACCGGTCCCACCGGCTCCGGTAAATCCACCACGCTCGCGGCGATGGTCGATTATCTGAACACGACGTTCGAGGGCCATATCATCACGATCGAAGATCCGATCGAGTTCGTGCACAAATCCAAAAAATGCCTCGTCAATCAGCGCGAGCTCGGCGTGCATACCTTGTCCTTCGCCAACGCGCTTCGATCGGCCCTGCGCGAGGACCCGGACATCATCCTCGTCGGCGAAATGCGGGATCTCGAAACGATTCAACTGGCCTTGACCGCCGCGGAAACCGGTCACCTGGTTTTCGGCACGCTGCATACGTCGAGCGCCCCCAAGACCATCGACCGCATCATCGACGCGTTCCCACCAGCCCAACAGGCGCAAATCCGAACGCAATTGTCCGAGGCGTTGGAGGCCGTCATCACACAGACCCTGCTCAAGAAAAAGACCGGCGGACGAGTCGCCGCGCTCGAAATCATGGTGGCGACCACGGCCGTACGCAATCTCATCCGCGAGGCCAAGCTCCATCAAATTCCCGGCATCATGCAGGCCAGCCAAAAAGACGGCATGCAAACGATGGACATGGCGTTGATCGACCTTGCAATGCGCGGCGTCGTGACGAAGGCGGAAGCGCAATCCCGCAGCATGACGCCCAATCTTTTCGGCGCGCCCATGAGCGGGGCCGCCTGAAAACCGAGCCGAGAAAGGATGACCGTGCCTATGGACGTTCGCAGCATGCTCAAGGTCATGGTGGACCATGAAGCATCCGACCTGTATTTGACCGTGGATGCGCCGCCGATTTATCGCGTGCACGGTTCGACGCAACCGACCGACGCGCCGCCGTTCACCAACGACCAATTGGAAGCATTGGCCTTGGCATTGATGCGCGCTCAACAGCGCGTCGAGTTCGAAGAAAAAATGGAAATGAACCTGGCGCTCTACTACAAAGAGCTCGGCCGGTTCCGCGTCAACGTCTTTCGCCAGCGGGGGAACGTGGGCATCGTGTTCCGCCACATCAAGGCGGAAATCCAAACGGTCGAGGAGTTGCAACTGCCCCCGATCATCAAAGACATCGCCATGACCAAACGAGGTTTGGTACTGGTCGTCGGCGCCACCGGCTCCGGTAAATCCACGACCCTGGCCGCCATGATCGACCATCGCAACACGGTCCAGGCCGGCCACATCGTCACGGTCGAAGACCCGATCGAATTCGTGCATCAACACAAAAAATCCATCGTCACGCAACGCGAGGTGGGCTTCGACACCCTGAACTTCCAAAACGCGCTGAAGAACGCCTTGCGCCAAGCTCCCGACGTCATTCTGATCGGCGAGGTACGCGACACCGAGACGATGGAAGCCGCCATCACGTTCGCCGAAACCGGCCACCTGTGCCTGGCCACCCTGCATTCCAACAACGCGAATCAGGCGATCGAACGCATCATGAATTTTTTCCCGCAGGAGCGGCACGCGCAGATCTATCTGCAACTGTCCCTCAACCTCCGCGCCATCATCTCCCAACGGTTGATTCCGTCGCTCGACGGGCGGCGCGTACCGGCGTTGGAAATCATGTTGGATACGCCGCGCGTGAAGGATCTGATCAAGAAGGCCGAAGTCGACACACTCAAAGAGGCGATGGAACAGGGGCACGAAGAAGGATGCCAGACGTTCGATCGCGTGTTGTTTCAGTTATACAAGGACAATCGCATCAGCCTGGAACAGGCTTTGATCAACGCCGACAGCGCCAACAATCTCCGGCTGAAGATCAAACTGGAGGGTTTGAAGGGAGACGACGCCGTCAACGTCTTGCTGGACAGACAAACCGGCGGAGGAACGGGCGACGCGTTCAGGATTCAAGGGGGGCGAACCGACAGGATCACTCCCTTGCGGAAGCGCTGAGGGCGACAAACCGAGATCGCGAAAGGCCGGCCGATCGGCCATTCTTCATTCCCCGTCATCCCCCGTTTGCTGCTCCAAATACCTGGCGATTTTTTCCAACGCGAGCGCGCTGAGCTTCGATCCGTACCAGGCTGGCATCGTTCGGCTCGGATAGCCTGGCACGACGAACCGATCCGGCTCCAACACTGATTCAATCACGTATTCGTGAATGGTCTTGGCCTTTCCGCGATAAGCCGGATCGCCGAGCCGTCGTTTCCCCGTGCTCCCCAATACCAGGGGCGGGCCCACCCGACCTTTCGCTTCCGGAATTCCGGGG
>JAIWOH010000149.1 GCA_020216985.1 Nitrospira sp. | reverse complement strand
ATTTCATGACACACGACGCAGCCGGCCCGGATAAAAATTTCATGAATCGCTTCATCTCCCGTCACCAAAGGAACTTTTTCTTCCGGCAAGACGACGGTCGAGCCGGAAGGCCCGGCGTTCGACGACGAAGTACGTGGCGGACGATCTTCCGTGCGAAGAGCCCAGAGCGCGGAGGACAGCACAAGGCCGATGACGACGAGACTCACGACCCGCTCCCTTCGGGTTGAAGAAGAACGGGATTCTTGCGAGGAAACATCGGAAAGATCAGCCGGATCGGAAGGCTTGCCGTTCATGGCGTCTTAAAATATCGTCGGAAGTGTACTTGGCGGAAGACGGCGACTCAAGGAGAGACGAAAAGAAACTTCCACATCGTTGCGTCTCTATTCATGAGAGATCCGGTAACATCTCGCTATTGCTCTACCACCTACATATAAGATCTCTCCAGCGCGGAATCATACAAGCCTGCACCCTCCTTTTGGGCCATACACAAACTCCTTCGCGGCAAACCCGCGTCCGGCCGCTGTTCTCTTTCCTGCATCCTCTTGGTATCATGAGATGTCAATGTGCGCTTCCCAGAAGAAAAGCAAGACGGCTCAAACCATGAAATCATTCTCCATCGGGAGCGTTTTCTTTTTCGGCATGGGAATAGGAATTTGTTTCCTGCCGGCTTCCGCGCCGGCGGAATCCTACCTGGCCGGAGTCGGCGGCATCAACTTCGCCGATCGTCTCACGGACGTAGAAGGAACCGGAGGTTTACTTTTTCAAGATCTGGATCTTCAGAACTCCGTCGCCTTGGGCGGCCGGGTCGGACACTTTTTTAGACATGGGTGGTTCGGCGTCGAAGGAGAATTTCTTCACTCCACCCCTCACGTCAAAGGCACGGTCGATGCTCCGGGGATCCATTTGCGAGTGATGTCGGTCACCGTCAATCTTGTCGCGCGATATCCGGGCCGAACGTTTCAACCCTACGTCGGAATCGGCGGGGGGCCCGTCATCGCTCATCTGCGCGATTCCGGCGGCGTGCAACGGGATTCCGACGTCGCCGGTGGATTCGACGCCTTCGCCGGCATGCGCGCCTTTGTAACCTCCCACGTCGCGGTCTTCGGCGAATACAAGTACACGAGCGCCACGTTCGTTTTCGACAAGGCCTTCGGCCCGGCCGGAGGGTTTGAAGGCGGATATCGGGCGCAGCACCTGTTGTTCGGCATCTCGATGCATTTCTAAAAACGGAGCGGCTTCATGGCTCGCGCGGTTTCGATCATCGTCCTTTTCGGCGGACTCCTCATCCTGTCCGCCTGCGCGGAATCGCTGCACCAAGTTCAGCGTGAGACAGGCCCGCTTGGTATCCCGTTGGAATTACAAAAGGAGATCGACACCGGCGTGACATTCGCCGACCTCCGGGCCGACATCGATTCCTATCTTGGACGAACCGTCAGCCTGGGGGGCATCGTCTTAGCGGCCAAGCGAACGTCAGAACGGACGGAGATTGAAATCCTGCAACTGCCGAGAAAAGAGGGCCGGATTTCAACTAAAGACCGTCTCCGGTCTGAAGGACGATTCATCGCCGTCCGCGAAGAATTTCTCGACCCGGCCACTGTGCCTCCCGGCACACCGGTGACCATCATCGGAACCGTGCAAGGTTCCGTCACGCGGCGACTGGATGAAGCCGAGTATCCATACCCCGTTCTGGCCATCAAACACCTGATCGACTGGAATACGGTGGACATGGAAGAGGCCGAAACCGCCCCCGCTGCGTTTTACGGCCCCTATTACTACCCGCCTTTCGGCTACTGGGGCGTTCCATACGGTTACTATCCTTTCTGGACGAGACCCTACCCCTTCATCGTTCATCCCCGTCCCGCACCAATGCCGTCCCCCTCTCCTCCCCCTTCGGACATTCCACCAAGGTTCAAACGAAGGTAACTCACGTGGAGCATCACCGAAATCGAAGAAGACTCCTTCTGTCACGTCGTGATGTTCTGACCGAGTTTGGTATCGCCGGTGCGGCTTGGTTGGTGGAACAGGCCCTCGTTCCCCGACGAGCGGCAGCCGAGAGCGCGGAACGTTCCTGCCTTATCCTCCCTCAGCAGACGGAAGGCCCCTATTTCGTCGACGAACGGTTGAATCGTTCCGACATCCGTTCCGATCCCTCAACAGGACAGGTCACACCGGGAATCCCTTTGCGGCTGACAATTCGGACCTTGGGCCTCTCCGCCGCCGGCTGCCGGCCTCTGGCCGGAGCCGTCGTTGACATCTGGCAGTGCGACGCCATGGGATTCTACTCCGACGTCAGAGATCCGTGGTTCAACACCGTTGGGCGGAAATTCCTCCGCGGCTATCAGACGACCGACGCCGACGGCGAAGCTCGATTCGTCACGATCTATCCAGGCTGGTACCCCGGACGAACGGTGCATATTCACGTCAAGATTCGGACGGCTCCCATCGGCCGTCGAAGGTTTGATTTCACGTCGCAACTTTATTTCGACGACGAGTTGACGAATCATGTCCTCTCGCAGCCGCCCTATGCCTCGCGAGGGACTCGCACTACCCGTAACCGACAGGACTGGATTTTCCGTCAGGGTGGAGACCGTCTCCTGCTTGACCCGACGCCGATAGAGGATGGGTACGCGGCCACGTTCACCTTCGGGCTCCGTCTCGACTGAACGGGACGCCGCGGCCACACTAAGCTAGTCTTCAATCGGACCAAGCGCATGTCGTGAACCGGCCATCAAGAAATCGAGCCCGGCAAGGCTCCGACGGAAAGGTCCTTATGCGAAAAGCCAAAATCGTCTGCACCATTGGCCCTGCCACCGCTTCGCCGACCATGTTGGATCGGCTGATCGAGAGCGGCATGGACACGGCACGACTCAATTTCTCCCACGGCACCCATGCGGCCCATGCCGCCGCCATTGCCGCCATTCGGCAAGCCGCGGCGCGAAGAAAAGTCGCCGTCGCGATCATTCAAGATGTGCAAGGCCCTCGCATACGAATCGGAGCGGTTCCCGACGGCGGAATCGCGGTCCGTTCCGGCCAATCCATCAGAATACGGCCGGTCTCGCTATCATCAGACCAGCCGATCCCGTCTCCTTCCCTTACTCATTCGTCCATGCCGGACATTCCAATCCTGTATCCCTCCCTCACGCGCGACCTCAAGCCTGGTGCGAGAATCTTGATCAACGACGGACTCATCGAACTGCTCACCGATCGCGTCGCCGACTCTTACGTCGATTGTACCGTCGTAACAGGCGGAACGATCTTATCTCACAAGGGCATCAACCTTCCCGGCACCAACGTGAGCGTTCCAACGCTCACCGACAAAGATCGTGAAGACTTGCGATTCGGAATCACCCGAGGCGTGGACTACGTCGCCCTCTCTTTCGTCCGAGGCCCGGAAGATATCAGGGCCGCCCGTGGCTTCATTGCCGAATGCGGCGGCGATCAACCGATCATCGCCAAGATCGAACGGGCGGAGGCCGTCGCGACGTTGGGCAAGCTGTTGGACGAAGCGGACGGTGTCATGATCGCGCGAGGCGATCTCGGCGTCGAGATGGGGCCGGAAGCTGTGCCGATTTTGCAGAAACGGATCATCATGGAAGCCAACCGCCGCCGCCGTTTGGTCATCACGGCGACCCAGATGTTGGAATCGATGACTCAGTCTCCCCGTCCCACAAGGGCTGAAGCATCGGATGTGGCGAATGCCGTCTTCGATGGCACAGACGCCGTGATGTTGTCCGCTGAGACAGCCGTCGGTGCCTATCCTCTTGAAACCGTGCAGGTCATGGACCGCATCATCCAAGCCGCAGAGCGAGAAGCCGAGCCAATGACATCATTTAGACAGCAGAACGAAGGCACGCCTATGCCATTTCCGGACGCGGTTTGCACCGCCGCCTATTTTGCGGCTCAGGCCGTTGCCGCCGACGCAATCGTCGTTTTCAGCGAACGGGGCGCGACGGCACGATTGATTTCGAAACAACGGCCGGCCTCCTCCATCATCGCTTTCACACCCTATGAATCCGTTCGACAACGGATGGCTCTCTACTGGGGCGTGCGTCCCTCTCTGATCCCGCAGATTGAACACACCGACGATCGCGTGGAGGAGGCGGAACGGAGATTAAAAGCCGAAGGGCTGGTCAAGGGTGGAGAAAAGATTGTCATCCTCTCTGGCACCCAGGTCGGACAGCCGGGCGGCACCAACCTGATGAAACTGCACGAGGTTCGATAGTCACCCTCTTTTTCTGCGCCTTTGCCGGTTTTTTGCGCCGACTGATGGAATGAAGGACTCCTCTTCGACACAGCGGTCAGAACAGCACCCGATCGCTCCTCATAAGCTCCCGCAAATTGTTCACCGGCCGTTCTTTACCCCTTGATCTTGTTTTGAGAGAAGGGTATCGTGCCGCCACATCCGGGTGGTGTCTGATGCCGCTTCTCGCCCATCGGTCACTCCATCGTTCTTTCTTCCGCCGCTCACAACGGCAAACCGCGTGTTTCGCTCCGCCCTACCGGCCTCTCCCCGAAGATTCGTTCCACGTGATCAGCGTCCTGATTCGGTTCAGTGAATGTCGTTGCGTGATCGCCGCGTTCGGATGGCAGAACGTTCAATGTGACAATGATTCAGCAAGAGGAGCCGTTTCACCAACATGAACGGAATCGAATAGGAGAACCGGATCGGCATACCATCAATCCATCGCTCTGTCATAACGTCGCAAGGAGGGAACGTATGGGACGCCATAAAATCGGCCTGATCATTCCCCACCCCGAGGACCAAAAGTGGGATTCGGTCTGGAAACTCTTTCGCACGCCCAATCTGAACCTTCCCACCCTCGCCGCCTTGATCCCCGAAAACGAATGGGACATTGAGATCCAGGACGAGTTGGTCGGCCCCATTGATTTTACCCGCGAGTACGATCTGGTCTTTATCACCGTCACGACGGTTGTGGCCGTTCGAGCCTATGAGGTCGCCCGGCTGTTCCGCGAGCGCGGCGCCAAAGTGGTGCTCGGCGGCATTCACCCCTCCACGTTGCCCGACGAGGCGCAGCGACATGCCGATGCCATCGTAATCGGCGAAGGCGAATTGACTGTGCCGAGGCTGCTCACGGACTTCAAGAACGGCAAGCTTCAACCCCGTTACACCATGCCCTATATGGTCGAGCGGTGGGACGAACGGCCGCCTCGATGGGATCTCTTGCCCCAAGGCTACATGTTTCGGCACGCCTTGACCGCCACACGAGGCTGCAACTATCGCTGCTCGTTTTGTTCGATTCACTTGGCGCTCGGAGGAGGGCAGTACGGCTTTCGAAAAAAACCCCCGACCGACGTGGTCAAGCTGGTCGAACAGATGTCCGGACCGATGGTGATGTTCTGGGACGACGATCTGCTCTCCGACCCGATCTATACGAGAGACCTCTGCGCAGCCTTGAAGCCGCTGGGGAAAAAATGGATGAGCCAAATGAGCGCGACCTACATCGCGCACCATCCCGACTTGCTCAAAACGCTCAAGGAAGCCGGCTGTTCGGCGATGTTCATGGGGTTGGAATCGATCAATCAGGACTCGTTGAAATCGGTCAACAAACAAAATTCGGCGAAGCTGTACGAAGACATGATCCGCCGCATCCATGACCACGGTATCGATATTCACGCAGGCTTCATCTGCGGCCTGGACCATGAAGACGTGTACGATTTTGAACGGACCGCCGAGTGGGCCACTCGTATGGGCCTGGCCGGAGCCCTCTGGCGCATCATGACTCCGTATCCCGGCACCAGACAGTTTGCGGAACTCAAGGCGGCCGGCCGTATCTTGACTGAAAACTGGACGATGTACACGGGCGAGCACGTCGTCTATAAGCCAGCCAAGATGACCGTCGAACAGTTGTACTGGGGGCACAAATGGGCCAAAGGACAGTTTTACTCCTATCGGTCCATCGCGCAACGGGCGATTGATCGAGCCAAACAAAACGGCGCGCACGAGCTGTTGAACATCACCGGTTGCGGATTGGGCTATCGTTCCATGTTCCACCTCGCGGCGGACTCGGCGCCGGTCAACGTGTATCGAGACATGAACCATCTGCCGCCGCAGGAAGAACCGGTGGCGTTTCGGTTTCCCTATCCGGCCAAGAACCGATTCAGCTTCGTCACGGATCAATGGGATCGGCTGCGGGGCAAGATTCAACCCAGGCCTCGCCTCAACTGAGGCGCATGATTGCGGGTATCATGCTGGTGATCGGGCTCGCGGCAATAGTCCTGGCCGGTGAGCTGGTCCGCGCGGAATGGACGTTGCTGGAAGATCGGTATCAAGAGCCTGGATTTCGGATGGTCTTTGTCGACCGTGACTCGATCAAGCGAGAGGATGGACTGGGGACCGTTTTCGTATTGATTGACTGGGCCGCGATGCAAGGCGGCCGCTCGCCGACCAGATTTTATTCGACCATCGCGCGAAAACGAGTGGACTGTCCGAACAAATTGATACGACTGACGGCGTTTGCGGATTATTACGGGCACAGGGGTACGGGCGAACGCATGGCCTGGGGTGAACAAGAAGGACCATGGCGTCCGGTAGAGCCCGGCAGCGTGAACGAGGGAATCTGGACGCTGGTGTGCGGACACGATGGCTCAGAGTGAGAGAGGGAGCCGTTCACGTCTCCGATTCAAGCTCTGCCCCAACATCGCCCTACGAGATTATCTTGCAACAACCAGGCGGCTCTTCCACAATAGGCTAGTCCGGGAGAAACCACCAAACCCTCGTAGTCAAGCCGACAGAAAGGTTCCCAATGACCGATTCATCCGTTTCCATCCAAGCAGCGCAGCCGTTTCATCGGATTCTTCACCCGACGGATTTCTCCATCGACAGCCATACCGCCCTGTTGCATGCCGTGAAACTGGCGCTCGCGGTCAGGGGTGAATTATCCGTCATGCACGTCGATCCGGACGTGACCCGCGAGAATTACGAGGATTTTCCTCGGATCACTCCGATTCTTAAACGATGGAAGATGCTTCCGCCCAATGCCGGTGAAGAGGACATGGGGCAATCGGGACTGACTGTCACAAAGGTTCGGGCCGTCGCTAAAAACCCGACCGAGGCCCTGCTTCATCATCTTTCCGACCATCCTGCCGACCTGCTCGTCATGACGACGCACCAATATGACGGTCTTGATCGCTGGCAACATCGGACGGTGGCCGAGCCGGTCGCGCGCGAGAGCCGCGTCCCGACCCTGTTCGTGCCGGCACACGTCGAAGGATTCGTCTCCAAAGAAACGGGAACCGTTTCACTTCGCCGTGTTTTGATCCCGGTCCATGAACAACCCAATCCCCAGGCGGCCGTCGATCTCACGGCGAAGTTGTCCGACTTGTTGGGGTGCGAGCGAATAACAGGGCTCCTCGTCCATGTCGGCAGGGCCGAGACGGCGCCGGCCCTTACTTATCCGATACGCAAAGGACTTGTCTGGCGCTCCATGATTTGCCATGGAGATATCGTGGACGTGATCCTTGGAATGGGAGAAGACTTCGACGTGGATTTGATCGTCATGGTGACAAGCGGGCACGATTCGTTGCTGGACATGTTGCGTGGGAGTACGACGGAACGGGTTTTGAGAGGAGCCCGTTGTCCTCTGTTGGCGATTCCAGCCGATCGTTAGGCCATCAACGCCTCCGCTTGCTTCGTGCTTGACCGGTGCTTCTCTCGTCCGACAAGAACCTGATCGACCATACCGTTTCGCAGAATGACGAAATTCGTCGTCACGGCCGGAACGCGCGGACCGGGGAGAATGCTCCCGGTCAGGTTGAGGGGATCGCATGCCGACAGTTTGATTGTCTGTTCTTTGTTTTCTTCCATCTTTCGGAGCGCCCGTAAACTTTCGACCGCCTCCGGCAACGCAAACTGCTCGCCGACAAAACCGGTCACAAACCTGCCACCGCGAATCTCTCCTGCCATCTCCAAGCGACGATACTGAACCAGCAGATCGCGCCACGGGAGTGCTAACGAGTCGTACGCCAGGAGATCACGAAACACCACCCCATAGCGCCGTAACAGCCGGCGGGCGACGGACTCAACCACACCGGCCCCTTTCTGAACGTCCGGCCATGATCCAGACCATCGGTCTCCCGCCCCTTGACCATCAATTGCCGCAGGACCGGGGTACATCGACCGCAACAGAGACCACCTCCCACTCGCGTGGCGAGGACGATGCACTTTCGCCCGTCCCTCACCACGTCGCCGGTGCGGATCAATCAAGGCGCGCAGGTTGTCGAACCCGTCGGCCGTGACGAGCCCGGCAGCCACCAGTTCCCACAACCCCTGCTCCACCTCGCTGGGTAAGGCGCCAGTTACCCGAACCAGGTCGGTAAAAAAACAAGCTCCTCGCCTCTCAAGGACAACCTTGATAGCTTGTCCCATCTGACTCAAGCCGGATGTGCGGTCTCCTCCCCCAGCGAACTGCCCCTGCACGGCTGCCCGCAGCCAGTCTCCCTCTTCACGGGGAAAGAGGCTGATCGGCGTGGCACTAGTTGGGATGACGCCGCGAGTTCGCCGCTTTTCGATGCTCGCTTCAAGACCGGACAAGAGTCTATCATGAAAAGAAAGGCGCCCCCATCCGACAAAGCCGCTCAAACAGAGTCGATCCAACCACTCCGGTTCATACCGTGCCAGTCGCAGGCGCAACACGTGTGACTCCCACACAGAGGCCGGTGCTTCAAAACCGGCCAGTTGGCCGATAATCTCTGACAGTCCTGTTTCGCCATGGAGACGAGCCGACGGAACGACATGGTGCCATCGTAACAAGAATCGCATAAAGTCCGCCGCCGTGACCGGCTCGATTTCCCGACGCAACCGCCCTACGGTCAGGCGATGGATGCGAGCCAGGAGGCGACGATGACACCATTCGACAGCTCGAACACCGTTGGATGACGAGAACCGAAATGATCCGCGGAGCACCTGCCCGGCCTGTTCCAAACGGACCATGGCCTGTTCCACTGGCTCGACTGAAAAACCCAGTCGATCGGCCAACTCCTTTACGGTTGTCGGGCCGGTGCTTTCCATCCAGCCCAAAACGATGGCATCCAACACCGTTTCGTTTTGTCCGGCCAACCACTGGTCGATCCGATCTCGGTTCTCAGCCGCCACCCAGCCGGTTACTCCAGGCAGCACGAGCGAAGATGCCGGTGGAGTCAGCCGAATGATACGCCGTGACGTGAGCAAGCCAGAAATATGGGGTGCCCACTCAGCAGGGATCGGCTCAGGCAGCCAGACCAAGGTCAGCAGCGCGTCGTGAAATTCGTCTTCGTCGCGTACGAGAGGCCGGGATTCCCGGACCACCAGGTCGATGGCCGATGGATCGAGTGCGCCGATCGCTCCGGCCAAGTCGGGCGGCAGAGTCCGCCTGAGTTCCACGGCGCGAGCCCGCCGTTCTTCCAACGGCGCGTCATCGAGAAACGCATAGGGATTGGCATTTAAGATCTCGTGCGAGAAGGGCGAGGGGACAGGCGTGTCCACTGCCACGCAGCGAATGTCTCCCCGTTCAATTCGTCGAAGAACGGTCTTTACTCCCTCGAGATCCATTGCTTCTGTGAAACAATCCTTGAAAGTTTCCGCAACCAGCGGGTGATCAGGAATCTGCCTCGTTCGTTCACCAACCATATTGTCCTGGCAAGCCAGCGCGTCGGGGAAGACAGCCGCCAACAAATCCTCCGCCTTCATCCGTTGGATGTGCGGAGGTACTTTCTTGCCCTGTGCAAATCGGAGCAAGGCCAACGATCGGCCGATGGTCCATCGCCATCTCGTCATGAACATGGGCGATGGCAAGAGCGCCTGGATCAACACATCCCGGACGGACGACGAACGGACATAGCCAAAGACCGATTCCAACGGAAAACTGTGCCGCTCGCCGAGCGAAATGACAATACCGTTGTCCGTCGCCGCCGCTTGCAGCTCGAAATCGAATGTCAGGCAGAACCGTTTGCGGAGAGCCAAGCCCCAGGCTCGATTGATCCGACCGCCGAACGGCGCATGAAT
>JAIWOH010000148.1 GCA_020216985.1 Nitrospira sp. | reverse complement strand
CACCAACTGCATGCCGCCGCTCTCGTCAAAGAACCGTTCGGCCACGATGGTTTCCTGCGTCGGGACCATGCCAAGCACGGCTCGTCCGGCCAACAGATACTCCATCACCTGTTGTGCTCCCCTCACATCCAAGCCGCATTCCTGTTTGAGCCATTGAAGGGTGATTGGATCTGTGTTGAACGAATGATCTCCCTCTGCCGATCCTTTCCCCTCACGGTTTCCTGATTCCGACATCCTATGCTTGACCAACCGAGTCTCAAGGTCCTGCCTCAGTTTGGAAACGGCAGCCGACAGTTCAGCCGTGCGGGACGGAGCCTCACCTCGCCAAAAAGGAATGGTCGGCGGGGCTCCCTGGGCATCCTCAACACGGACCTTGCCTGCTTCGATCCCCTTGATGCGCCACGACGTATTGCCCAGCAACATGATGTCGCCGGCGAGGCTTTCCACGGCAAAATCTTCATCCACCGATCCCACCACCGTACCGTCCGGTTCGGCGATGACTTGATAGGTCGCGGTTTCGGGAATGGCTCCACCTGATGTGATGGCGGCCAATCTGGCGCCGCGCCGTGCCTTCAGCCTATGATTGATTCTGTCGTGGAAAAGATAGGCCTGCCCCCTCCCCCGTTTGGTGGCGATGCCATCCGCCAGCATGCGAATGATCTGGTCGAACTCCGAACGGGCCAGGTTCCGATAGGGATAGGCCCGACAGCAGAGGGCAAACAATTCTTCTTCTGACCATGGGCGGCTGGCAACCGATGCGATAATCTGTTGAGCCAAGATATCCAGTGGGGCATCGGGGATTTCGATTTGGTCCAGGATTCCGTTTTGAATCGCCCGCACCATCGCCGCACACTCCACCAAGTCGTCTCTCGTCAAAGCAAAGAGTCGTCCCTTGGGAATGGCCGTGACCCAATGGCCGGCCCGTCCGATTCGTTGGAGGCACGTCGCAATGGCCCTGGGCGAGCCGATCTGACAGACAAGATCCACGGTTCCCACATCGATGCCCAATTCAAGAGACGCCGTGGCAATCACCACCCGTGTCTTGCCGGCCTTCAACTGCTCTTCTGCTCGGAGACGAATCTGCCGTGACAGGCTCCCATGATGCGCCGCGACGACGTCCGGTCCGAGGTCGGCAAGTCGTTCTTCCATCGCATGGGCGACCCGCTCGGCCAGGCGCCTCGTGTTCACAAAGACCAAGGTCGATCGATGGTGCCGAACCAGGTCGGCAAGGCGATCATAGACATCCGCCCAAATCGCGTTGGTTGCCACGGCGCTCAACTCATCCTTCGGCACCTCCACAGCAAGGTCCAACTCCCGCCGATGGCCGACATCGATGATTGTGCAGGGAAGTTGCTCAACCTCTCTCTCGCTGTGATATCCCACCAAAAAGCGCGCGACCAACTCGATCGGCCTTTGGGTGGCTGAGAGACCGATCCGTTGCGGTCTGATCCCGCTCAGGTCCTCCAGCCGCTCCAAAGAGAGGGCCAGGTGAGCACCCCGTTTGGTGGGCGCGACCGCATGGATTTCATCCACGATGACGGTGCGGATTGTTCGGAGCATCGCTCGGCTTTTTTCCGCCGTGAGCAGAATGAACAGCGACTCCGGCGTCGTCACCAGAATGTGGGGCGGCCGCTTGAGCATCCGTTGGCGATCGGCGACGGGCGTATCGCCGGTCCTGACGAGCACGCGCAGATCCGGCATGAGGAGCCCGGCTTGCAAGGCGGCTTGACCGATCTCGGCCAGCGGCCGTTGCAGGTTTTTCTGCACATCGTTGCTCAGCGCCTTGAGCGGCGAGACATAGAGCACTTGAGTCCAGTCTTCTAGCTCGCATGCCAAGGCTTGTTGGAACAACCGGTCGATGCACGAAAGAAACGCGGCAAGCGTCTTGCCCGATCCGGTGGGCGCGGCGATCAAGACGTCAGCGCCCGATCGAATGGACGGCCAAGCCTTACGTTGCACGTCGGTCGGCCCGCCGATGTGGGATAGGAACCAGTCGGCAATCAAAGGATGAAACCCGGAAAGCGGCATGGGATCAGATCTTATCATGCCCCGGGAGAACACTCGATGGTATGAATCAGCATCCTCGCTCGCCCACAGACAGCGGGAACACGACAAAACAAGATAGAAGCCCCGTTGTTTTTCTTCTGTGCTTGTGAACAAGATAGGTCACAGAGGAGAGGAACACAGGTGACCGCAGAGACCGTGAAACCGCTAGTCATTCTGGGAACCGGATACACAGGCCGACTCGTGTATAACAAAGGAACTGCCCGTGGTCGGATTGTCCTGGCTACGAGCCGTGCCCCTCATCACCACCTTGGCTTTGTTCCGCCGGAGCGCCGCATTCGTTTCGATCTTGCAGATCGGACGACATGGCGCAATCTCCCTCTCGCTTGCGATCTTCTTTGGTGTTTTCCCGCCGAGCCGCTGGGACTCGTTCAAGAATTTGCCGCAACCATAAACATGACGGTCAACCGTCTGGTGGTCTTGGGTAGTACCTCGGCCTATCAAACGACTCCGTCGCGCAACTACCCTCCTGCATGGGTTGATGAAACGGCACCGCTGGATCGATCAAAATCTCGCGTGCGAGGTGAGGAATGGCTGAGAACCACTTGTCAAGCCATCGTATTGCGAGTTGCAGGAATCTACGGTCATGGCCGCAATCCCCTCCATTGGATCAAGCAGGGACGGGTCGGTCCCTCACGAAAATACGTTAATCTGATCCACGTGGAAGACCTGACAAACATCTGCCTGGCTGTATTGGAACAAGGGGTCCCAGGGGAAGCCTACAATGTGAGCGACGGGACACCACGAACCTGGCAAGACATCTGCCATCTGGCGAGGGAGCAATTTGGAGTTCAACCGATAGTTGAAGTTGGAGACGAGTCGATCGGCAAACGTATCGACAACGGCAAGCTCCTCTCTCTCTTGGCTCAAGCTGGTGCGTCGCTTCTCCATACCGACTTGCTCCAGTCTCTAGAACAGATCTTCGCAGCGGAAACTTCTAGCGAAGCAACGCCATGACCGTAAGAGAGACAAACAGATTGTTCGCCGCATGGGCGATCATCCCGGGCAAAAGGCTCCCCGTCTTTTCATACACCCAGGCCCACAGGATTCCGCTCCACAAGACACTGAGAAACCCGATCAAGCCGTAACCATGGGCGGCGGCAAAAATAGCGGCGCTCACGAGCGCGGCAGGAGCAAACGACAGCCGGTGGCGGAGGGTGGCGAACAACAGTCCTCGAAAGGCAATTTCTTCAAAGATCGGCGCGAAGACGATGTACTCCAGCAAACTGACGGTCAGTGCCGCTCCCCTCCCCCAGACCAAATCGGCGTCGAACCATTCCGTCCAATGATTCGTGATCTCTATTTGTTCAAGGGCCTGTCCGATCACCCATTCGCCCCAGAGTCCCGCCGCAATCGTACCCAACGATGCGACAGCCAATCGGCCAAGGTCGGCCCGGTCAATGTGAAAACCAAACGCCCTCCGGATATCGAGCCCCGCCGGCTTGAGGAGATGGACATAGGCCAGAATCAACAGAGGAAGGTTGGTCAAGGGGATCGCCATGGCCTCTATCGATAAGGAATCGACGGGCGGCGTCAAGAGAAACGCAATGGTGACCAGAGCGCCCATCGCGCCTCCCCGCAACAACACGGCTGTGCCGACCTCGGCGGTCCATGAAGGAGGAACACCGGAACCGGCAAGACGGATACAATCCGGCCGGACTTTTCGCCCTCGAATGATCGACGCCAATGCAAAGGAACCGATGATGACACAAAACAGCTCAACAAACAGAAGGCTATTCAATCGATCCTGAAGCCGAGGTCCCTGCCGTTCAACCGGCTTCTCCAGAGCGACGAGGAGATCGCTGTCTCCCGACCGTTGTGCCAACCTGGTGACAAGGGTTCTATAAAACCATCCGTCGGACAAGGTTTCCGGCAGAGTGTCCGCCAAGGCTTCTTGCCATCCGGCTACTTCCTCGTGGTTCAACTCTTCCAAACCATAAGCCGCCTCGATCCATCTGGCATAGAGGGGCATCGGCTCGGGAAGGTTCTGCCAGGTTTGGGCTTCGGCCAGCACGTCCTGTTTTTGCCCTTCTTCCGCTTGGAGAATCGCGAGCCGTAACTTCGAGGGCGGATCGTCCGTAGCTTCAACCAGCTCTTGATACCACTGAATGGCGAGCAGCCGTTCATAGTCATTGCTTCCGACCATCCATTCGGTCAGCCGCTGTTGCCAGGGGGGAAGACGGCGGAGTTCCTCTTGCGCCTCCATCATACGCCCGACCATCAGATCGAGAGCCCGATCCGGCTCTTCAATACGATTGAGCGGCGGCACCGTCGCGGAAAACCAGAGCAGCGATCCTAAGACCGAGAGCAACAGAGCAGCCGAGATCAGACTCACTGCGCGCGAGAAGGACGACCCGAACGGATTAGCAGGACGATGAAGGGCCGGCTCAGAGGCAATCGTTCCCATGCCCGTCCCCATGTCCGTTTCCATGTTTTGGGGATTCATGGTGTGGGTGAGATCGGGAATCATCGGGCATGACTGTACCACGGCCGAAAGCCGGTTCCCTACCCCTCGAAATGGCTAGAGGAACGACCCAAAGTAGTCGCCGAAGCAGTTGGAAGGAGATGATGGCCCCCTCCTCTTCCTGATATGTGCGAACGGGCCATAGCCTCCCCACAGGAACTTGGCTATACTGGGGCCGGCGTAAAAAATGGAAGATCGGGGGGAGGCGATCGTGAAGCAGGGCCGAAGACCAGGACACAAGACAATCGTGATTCAACGGGCCCGTCTCATCGACGGAACCGGGTCAACGATCGATCACGGCACAATTCTGATTCGAGGGGCTCACATCGCGGCCCTTGGCCCCGGCCGAACTGTCACCGTTCCGCCTGACGCGATGCGGATCAATGGCCGGGGCTTGACCGTCTTGCCCGGGCTGATTGACTGCCATGTCCACCTCTGTCTGGGAGCAGAACCGGACGTAGTCTCAACGTTGGAATCGGAACAACCTGCCTATACACTTCTCAAAGCCGCCAAGCACGCACGGCAGACGTTGGAAGCCGGCATCACCACCGTCCGCGACGTCGGTTCACGGGACCACTCGATCTTTACCCTTAAACGAGCGATCGAGGCGGGCCTCCAACCAGGGCCTCGCATCATCGGAGCCGGTCAAGTCTTGTGCATGGTGGGCGGCCATGCCCGTTTTATCGGGCGGGAAGTCCAGGGAACGGAACAGGTCCGTGAAGCCGTCGCCGCTCAAGTCACCGCAGGAGCCCAAGTCATTAAAGTGATCGCCTCCGGCGGGGTCCTCACGCCGGGCACCTCTCCAGAGGAGGCTCAAATGACCGTCGAAGAACTTCTTGCCGCGGTCGAAGAGGCGAAGCGAATGGGACGAAAGGTCGCGGCCCACGCCCATGGGGCGACCGGCATGACCAACGCCATCCAAGCCGGCGTCCTCTCGATTGAACATGCGACCTTGCTGGACGACAAGACAGCCGACCTGTTTGAACGCCATGCGGTCTACATGGTCCCGACCCTCTCCGCCCTGGCCACCACCGCAGCCTGTCGGCGGGGATGCGGCATCCCTGACAGCGCCCTCGATAAGGCCAGGGCGATGGCCAGACGGCATCAGGCCGGTTTCAAACTGGCCCACCGGCGAGGGCTCTTGATCGCCATGGGCACCGACGCCGGCACGCCGTTCAACTATCACGGTGACAATGCGCAGGAGCTGGAACGGATGGTGGCGCTCGGCATGACACCGATGGAGGCCATCATGGCCTCGACCTCACAAGCGGCCCGTTTGATCGGCATCGACAAGGAAATCGGCTTGCTTGCGCGTGGAATGATCGCCGACCTATTGGTGATCGAAGGTAATCCGCTGACCCATATCGACTATCTGCGTGATCGGAGCCGGATTCTCGGCGTCATGCAGGCGGGGCGGTTTGTGGCGGGACCTTTGGCGCAGTAACCGTCTATTGTCGTTCGTAGAACAGCTCCAGCGCCGAGGCGATGCCGTGCAACCGTCCCTTTCTCAAGGAGGCTTCAAGCCGATGGGACAGTCGCCGGACTTCCCGTTCGTCATCGCGGTTGACCACTCCTTGCGACATCATCATCTCCGTGGCGACGTTGACAAGCCGCTCCGCTCGATCCCGCATGACGTCCGTCACAAACTCGTCCACCACCTCGGCGGCTCGGCCCTGCACGATCGGCTCGACAAAGGAATCGTAGCCTTGGGCCGCCACCGTCCGCTCTCGAATAAGCGCCAACTCCGTCTTGATACGGGGAAGATCCCGCATCATGGCGGCGAACAATTCTTTGCGCCCCTCCTCGAAAAGCGTCCGTTCCATGTCTTGAAGAACGGCGTCGAGATCAACCGCCTCGGCGCGAGGCTCGATTCCCCAGGACAGCCGGTCGTAACTGCGTCTGGTTTCGGGATCGCCGATGATTTCATAGGCGGCGTTGATTCTTCTGATGGTCTCTTCGGCTTCGCGGCTTCCGGGATTGCGGTCGGGATGATGTTGCAAAACCAGCTTCCGGTAGGCTTTTTTAATGTCGTCGTCCGAGGCTTCGCGGGAGACGCCCAAAATCCGATAATAATCCACCCATGCCATGGCGACGACTATAGCATGGGCCGGATGCCGCTTCACGCGCCGGTCCGTCCTCGGACGATGCAGTCCGAGCGGACCATGCCTACGCCGCTTCTTTTGCCTCCGTCCTCTCGACAAACCGTCGATTTGAGCAACGGAGTCCTCTCGTGAAGGAGACATCATGGTGGAGCGACGTGACCTCGTATCAATGGCTGGTGCTGTTCGTCGCCTGGCTCGGCTGGGTGTTCGACGCCATGGATGCGACGATCTACGCCATCGTGCTGCATCCGGCTCTGCATGAACTGCTCATGGTCGGCGATGGTTCTCCTTCCTCCGAACAAATCGGGTGGTACGGCGGCATCATTTTCTCGATTTTCCTGATCGGCTGGGCGATCGGCGGCATCACGTTCGGTATCCTGGCCGATCGATTCGGTCGCACCAAGGTCCTGATGGCCACCATCCTCATCTATGCCGTCTTTACCGGTGCCGCGGCTCTTTCAGAGACCTGGTGGCACCTGGCCTTGTTCCGTTTCCTCACGGCGCTCGGCATCGGCGGAGAATGGGCTGCCGGCGCTTCCATTGTCGCGGAGACTTGGCCGGAAGAGAAACGGGCCAAGGCGGCCGGCCTGTTACAGTCGGCCTGGGCCGTGGGATTTTTTCTGGCCGCCGGATTGAACCTGGCGCTCAAGGCATCGAGCTGGCGGACACTCTTCCTGGTCGGCGTGCTTCCCGCTTTCGTCGCCTTGTTGGTCCGATGGTGGGTCAAGGAGCCCGAACGATGGCACCTGGCCCACCGCCGACAGGCTCTCCCTTTTTCCGCCATTTTTGAAGGCGACCTGCGGCGATCCACCTTGGTGGGCTCGACGTTGGCCTTTGTCGCCGTGTTTGGACTGTGGGGTGCCACCAATTGGGCGCCGGTCCTGGTGCGAGAGATGCCGGAAGTCAAACACTTAGAACAGGCGGCTGCCTCCGCCCAAGTCAGTTATGCGATTATGGCGTTAAATGGCGGCGCGATCTTTGGGTACCTCAGCTTTGGCCCCTTGGCCGACCGGTTCGGACGTCGGCCGATTTTCGCGTTCATGTGCCTCGGAAGCCTGGTGATGCTCCCGACGACTTATCTTTTTCCGGCTGGCTATGCCGAGTTATTATTCCTTCTCCCTGTTCTTGGATTCTTCAACAACGGCATCTTCAGCGGATTCCCCATTTATCTTCCTGAATTGTACCCCACCCTCCTCAGGGCGACCGGGGCCGGCTTTTGTTTCAACGTCGGGCGGGTGCTGGCCTCCGTCTCGCCGCTTCTCACCGGCTGGCTCGTCGCCTCGTCAGGCTCCTTTGGGCGGGCTGCCAGCATCATCGCGCTGATCTATCTGCTCGGACTCGCGGCACTGGCGTTCGCGCCGGAAACCAAGGGACGACGGTTGCCCGAGTAACCCTTGACTTGAACGGTCCCCGTATTATCTTCCGGCCATGAACAGCGCACGGTCTCCACGGCTCCTGACCCACGATGAACGAAAGGCTGCGGAAGCGGCGTTCGCCGGTCGGCCCTGTGATCCCCGGTGGTCTGACTCGGCCAAGCAGGTCTATGCCGGATTGATTCAGGCGATGCCGCTGTCCCCGACTATAATGGACGAAACGCCGTGCGGAGGGCCGTCCGACGCCGTCAAGGACACGGACACCGAACAGTCGCCTACAGCGCCTCCGACTGTTTCCTCCTCAACGAAAGTCGCCGGCCAATCGCCTGCCGTTGAGTCAAGCACCACCGCTGAGGACCAAGACTCATCCTCAGTCCCTCAAGCCGTAACCAATCGACGGCAGGCTCTGGAACCGGGGTGGTTGATCGATGTCTCGGAAGAAGCGCAGAAGCTTGGTTTCACCTTTCCCATCACAGTCAGCAGATCCCTCTGGGAAGCCGGTATTGCACCCGACCATCTCCCGCAAGAAGAGTCCTCTCGCCGGCTGCGCGATGTCTTGATGGCGTTTCGACTCCGCTTGGTCGGTTACACGACGCTCACACCGCTTTTGTATTTCCCGGCCATGTTGGCTTTTCCACCGGGAGAAGTGCCTCAGCCCATCCTCCTGTCCGCTTTGATTCAGGGAGACGATCAGCATGGTCCGGCGGCGACGTTGTTGCTGCCTCACGAAGTCTCAATGACGGTTCTCCCGCTGAACTGACAGGTCGGGCGAAGGTTTCGCCAGACGCAGGACGAACGCCCGTTCCTCCGCTTCCGTCTTCACGTCTCCGTTCAATCGCGCGTCGAGCAAGCGGCTGAGGATTTCCTTAAACTGCGGGCCGGGCTTGAATCCCATCGCCTGCAAATCCGTTCCGGATAGAATCGGCTTGACCTGCTGATAAGTCGTCAGAAACGCCGACACCCGGCGTTTCACCAGGTCGCCCTTGCTCTTGGCCATGAGAGCCAACAGCGCCTCGTCGGAAAGGCCGGACAACAGCCGATAGATATCCGCCGGTTTGAGAGCGGATGCCCGTCCCAACCGGCGCATGACGTCGCGACAGCCGCTTCGGACCGACCGAAGCGTGGATGTCTCGGCTTCTGAAAAAGAAAATCGCTTGAGCACCTCGGCCACGGCCCGTTCCGGCAACGTTTCCAACAGCCCGGCCATATAGACCAACCAAACGTCCATTTTGCGGTTTAAGTACAACAGCCGGTACCAATCGACCACCTGTTCGATCGACCCCAACAACGTCCGCAGCCGATCGGACCAACTCAATTTGGGATGGATGAATCGAAGCAAGTCGAACTCCGCCCAGCGTCTGATGATCTGTTTCGGCTCCCGCTCGGACAATGACAGTTTGAGCTCTTCCAACAACCGGTGACCGGACAGCCGGTCGAACAGGTTCATCTTGACGGCGCCGGCGATCAGAGCGGCGGTATCGCGTCCCAAATGAAAGCCGAACCGGGTCTCGAACCGAATGGCGCGAAACACGCGCGTCGGGTCTTCGACAAAACTGAGCCCGTGCAGGACACGGATCACCTTGTCGTTCAAATCCCGTTGCCCGCCGTAGAAATCCAACACGTCGCCGAACCCCTTGCCGTTGAGCCGAACCGCAAGGGCGTTGATGGTAAAGTCTCGGCGATAGAGGTCTTTCTTAATGGAACTTTGCTCGACGGTGGGCAGCGCGGTGGGATATTCATAATACTCGGTCCGGGCCGTCGCCACGTCGAGCCTGAATCCATCAGGCAGCACGAGGATCGCCGTCCCGAACCGTTCGTGCGTCTTGACCCGCGCATGCAATGTCTGCGCGAGCCGACGCGCGAAGGCGATCCCGTCCCCTTCGACGACCAGATCAAGGTCTAGGTTTTCAATTCCCAGCAGCAGATCCCGCACACAGCCGCCGACGACGAACAGCGACACGCCGCAGCGGTCGGCCAGATGTCCCGCTTCTTCCAGC
>JAIWOH010000147.1 GCA_020216985.1 Nitrospira sp. | reverse complement strand
CGTCACCACCGCCAAGGCCTGAAATCCCGCGACCGGTCCCGCCGCGTTTCTGAACCAGGCACCCGGTTCATCCGTCAATTCGAACACCACCCGTGGGTCGGCAGCCAAGGTACTCCCGCCGAAAGACTAGCCCGCGAAACTTAATAAAAATCCAGCCAGCCATACACACCCGATCGATCGACTCCCTCTGATCATGCCTCCCTCCTTGTGATAGCGAGATCCCAACCGTAGGATCTCGTCGGTTGGATTTCGCGGCAAGGCACGGTGTGGGTATCGAGTTCTTCCTTCTCTGGACGCACCCCTGCCGCTGGTCTTTTGACGAAGGAATTGATCGGAGGTAAACGGGGCACCAATTTTTATTGTCGCTATGAAGCGATGAGTAATGGAGAGCACACACAGTGAGCTGGGTTCACCAGCATCCTCAACAAAACGACGTGAAAATACGCCGGTCGGCTAGGATAGGAACCTGAGTTAGGACGATTGGCTATTGCGTGACACTCTCTTTGCTTTTCCCGTTACGGCTGCTTGGTGAACGTGATGTCTCCATAGTAGGCCGTTGCCCGTTCCCCGGTATTGTCCGTGTCCGTCATGATGGCCACACCGTTGACCATCGGCGGCTCTTCGCCGAAGGCATTCTTATAGTCTTCATAGAGATTGCGCGACTCTTCGATCCATCGCCCGACATTCTTGGGACCGCTTTGCACGACGATCATCTTCACGAAATCCGTATAGGCATTGTCGATGACCGTGCCGGCCGGTGTCTTTGTCTCCCAAATATAATTGATCGCCGCGATCGGAATGTCTCCGAACAGAGCCCGGCCCGCCATGAATTTGAGCTTCTTTCCGACACTCACCTTGTCCGGATCGTACTCGAACGTGATATAGAGCCTTGCCGGATAGTCGTCTCCTTCTTTTTTGGTGACGTCGCTCTTTTGGATCAGGTTTTCCACCTTCCAACTCCATCGGACGATCGGAAATGCTTTGGGATTGATCTTGACTTCCTTGATCAAGCCGGAGGCGGACGACTCGCTCACGGCCTTCACCACAACCCGTCTGCCATCCCTGCCCAATTCATAGACAGTCGGTTTGGGAATTTTCTTGAACGTCAGCGGCTTCCATCCTTCGGGCAAGCCTGGCCCTGGTTGGTGAGCGGAGAATCGAGCCACCTCGATAGTCTGTTCATCAGCCGCTACTGGCGATGCCACCCATATCGTGAGCCAGACGAGGAGACAGGCGATCAACCGTTGCTTCATCGTAAAGGGCTCTTCCTCATCATTCTTTCCTCAGCCAGGTAAACAGTTTGACGAGGAGCCGTTTCGTGCTTTCGGAGAAATGGGCTTTGCGCCACAGATTGACGACCTTCTTGTTGACCTCGGCCTGGGTTGGATAGGGATGAATGGTGCCGGCAATGACCTTTGCGCCGCGACCGGCCTTCATCAAGACGGAGAATTCATTGATCATCTCGCCCGCGTGGGCCGCCACGATAGTCGCCCCGACAATCCGATCAGTCCCCTTCTGGATATGGATTCTGGCGAACCCTTCCTCTTCTCCGTCAAGAATCGCCCGATCGACTTCGTCGAGTTTGTAGGTATAGGTCTCGACTGCAAGCCCCTTGGCTTTCGCTTCCTGCTCGGAAAGCCCGACGTGGGCGATTTCAGGAGCAGTGAACGTACACCAAGACATGATCAATGACTCAACATCGGCATAGCCCAATCCAAATGGATGGGGAAACAGGGCGTTCTGGATCACGATCTGTGCCATGGCGTCGGCGGCATGGGTAAACTGATGGCGGGAACAGACGTCGCCCGCCGCAAAAATCGAGGGATTGGAGGTTTGGAGTCGCCGATTGACGGTGATCCCTGCAGAGCCATAGTCGATACCGGCGTTGCTCAATCCCAACCCTTCCACGTTCGGTGTCCGCCCAGTCCCGACCAGAATGTCATCGACCGTTATGTAGTGCTGCCGGCCGTGTGAGTTGAGCACCAACCGCTTGCCGGCTCCCGTTTTCTCCACAGCCAAGTCCCGACTGCAACAGAGAATTTGTACGCCGTCCTGCACCAACCGATGCTGGAGGATCTCAGCCGCGTCGCGATCTTCCCTTGGCAGAATGCCATGGAGTGCCTCGATCAGATACACGCGACTGCCGAACCTGGCAAAAGCTTGGGCCAGCTCGCAGCCGATCGGCCCGGCGCCGATGATCCCCAACCGTCCGGGCGGTTCCGTCAACGAGAACACCGTTTCATTCGTCAGATAGCCGGTTTCCTGCAACCCTGGAATCGGTGGGGCGGAGGGACGGGCTCCGGTGCAGATCGCGGCTTTGACAAAACGGATCGTCCGCTCGCCGGCCGGTCCGTTCACTTGCAGGGAGTCGCTGTTCAAAAACCGACCGACACCGAGATACACATCCACACCGAGCTTCGTGTAACGATGCACCGAATCGTTACGGCTGATGCGGGCACGCAGCGTTCTCATGCGCGCCATCGCGGCCCCAAAATCGAACGTCGCCCCCGGCGGAACATGGATGCCGAAGTCTTTGGCGCGGTGGAGATCCGCCCAAGCCCTGGTGGCCCGCAGAAGCCCTTTTGACGGCACACACCCGACGTTCAGACAGTCACCCCCCATGGCCCGTTTTTCAATCAAGGCGACCTTGGCGCCAAGACTCGCGGCGACAATTGCGGTAATCAATCCGGCCGTTCCCGCGCCAAGCACCGCAATGTTGTAACGGCCTTCCGGTTGCGGGTTGGTCCAATCGGATGGGCGGACATTGGCGACAAGCCGCTGATCATGCTCATCACCTGGCAGGATAAAGGGTCCCTCATTCAGGATCATGATGTCCCCCTGCCGTTCGTCGGTCGTCGACCGTCCTCCCGGACCATTTTTTGTAGATGACCGGCGTCAACGCCAGAAGCCCCAGCAGGATGAACGCGCTGATGACCTGCGGGGAAGCGATCTCCTGGAGGGAATTGATCGAACCAAGTTGCCGCCCCGCATAGGCATAGACAAACGAGCCGGGAATGATCCCCAGTGCCGTGGCCGACACATAGGTTCTCAAGCTCATGCGCGTCACTCCTGAAACGAGGTTGAGCGCAAAAAAAGGAACGATGGGAATCAACCGCAAGGTCAACAGGTACGAAAATGCGTTCCGCGCAATGCCATCCTGGAGCGGCCCCACCCAAGCCCCAAACCTTTCTTCCACCCAGTCCCGCAACAGATATCGCGAGGCCAGAAACGCCAACGTCGCCCCCGTCGTAGCACCGATGTTCACGAACAGGGTTCCCAGTGCGCTGCCGAAGAGAAACCCGCCGGCCAACGTCAGAATCACGGCGCCGGGAAGGGCAAGACCTGCCACCACGACATATGTCAGGATGAACAGGGCGACCGAAACCGTGTACCGTTCTTCGGTAAAGGCCAGCAGACGATCACGGTTCTCTTTGAGAGATTCCAAGGAAAGATAGCGGCCCACGTCGAGATAATACAACGCGCCGATGGCAAGGGCGATCATAAGGGCGAGAACGACCTTGCCTTTAGAGAAAGTCGTGAGCGGCTGAGTCATACAATTTTCGCGCACCCATGCGACGCGCTTGCCGTATCATGGGGGCGTCGGGATCGACTGTCAACGTGTGTTCATTCGACGGTGGCGCAAAAATGATTTCGATCTGATACGGACGATCCCTGTCGGCCGCCGCTACATAGGATCGGCAAAGATTCAAAGGCGCAACGCGAAGAAGAGGAATGGGAGGACGAACGGGCTACTGATTGGGAGCCCGTACTGCAGCGGCAGCGCCGTCAAGCGCGGTTCCAAGCCGTTCCAACCAGGCACGTTGGGGCCGGCAGGGCTGTGACGCTTCGCCGGAACTCTTAACGGGATAATGCCGAGACGAGCAAGATTTGGATGGGAGATCGGTTTGTGAACTGACGGTGGATCCCTTGGATCCTTCCGGCGTCGCACATCCTAGACTGAGCAAAAGAGGTAGGAGAGCAAAGGTGGTTGGACGCATGGCCTGATCTCCGGGATAAGGTGATGCCGACGGTCTCAATTTTCTTCAGAGGATCCCGCGCACAGTTGACTGCCGAATCAAAACGGCGCCATGAACGTCTCTGCTATCCAAGCCATGAAAGCTTATTGTTGAGTCTATCAGGATATCGCCGGTTGTCTATCAATCCCCTGTTTTCCGTCGATTAGACCGCGGGATTGCCAGGATGAGCGACCTTATTCGCTTGACCGACAGGGAGGGAAAAACGAAAGAATTTCACGGAGAAAGGCAAACGACCGCCTCGTGGATGAGGGTGTCGTGTCGGGTGCTTTGACACCCACGACAGGGGACTCCTCATTCATGTATGGAACGGAACCTTCTTGGTGAGAAGAAGGCGCGCCGGCTCAAAGAACCGCCCCTGCGCACCTGCGGGGAAAATACGAACGGAGATCATGGCGCGTCATGGTCTCAAATCATGATGCAACGGAGAGAGGCGGGGGCGGGATATTATCCCTGGTTCTGTCGTCAAAGAACGATTATGCCCTGCATGAAATTGTCACTTTTTCATCCACCCGTTCGGACCTTCAATGTAGTGTCCAGGTTCCGTTTTTTCGATCGCCTTTTCCCCGGCCAATGATTCAACGACGCTTAAAGCCGTCCCATCACGGCGAGCAATGTCCTGATAGGCTTGTCGTCTTTTTTCATTGATGTCCGCCACCAGTTCCCGCACCTCTCGGTTCGTGGGATCAACAAGGCCTAAGTATCCGTTCCTTTTCTCTCCGACCAACCCCTTTGCTTTCGTCTCCTCCAGAGAAAGGGCGAAGAGAGGGTCAGAAGAGATCAGGCATCCCAACAAGACACTCGATACGATTCGTCGCATCCATCGGGCCATGGAGTCTCTCCTGCGTTAAAAGAGGCCGCTCTCTTTTGACAACACTTTGTCCAACTCTCTGTCCACTCTCACCCGAACCTCATGGTCGATCTTGACGTTTAAGTTGATGGTGATCGGTTTCTCCGGCGCCGTCACCTCAACACGCGGGGTACAGGCGGCACTTGACCAGAGGATCCCGCCCGCCACCAACAGACCCGTCAAATCCCGGACTGCACGGCTTGGTATGGAACGTCTCTTCACGATCACGGTCGTTTGAACTTCCTTTCCACTGTCCGCTCAAGCTCATCGACCACTCTGAGACTTTTCAATAAAGACGGGATATGTTCCTGCACCGTCAGGTTAAAGTGAATCGGCGGCACCGTCTTGAGGTCCGGATTCTTTCCCTCCAATCGCGCGGTGAGCAGCAACATTCCGTTTTCGGCATAATCCACTCCGCTTCTGAGCACCGTGTAGTGAAAATTGTTCAACGCCTGAGCGACCAAACGGAGTTCGGCGTTCGTCTCGGCGAATGATTTCAAAGAATCCTCGGACACGGCGTAGCTAATGATTCCTCCTGGCGGCGACGAAATCAAGAGGCCGTTCTTGACCGTAACCCCCGATGGATTGATCACGATCGGCAAGGTTCCATTCAATGTCCCCGTTCCCTGGAGGCCCCGATTGGGCTCGACACTCAAAATCTTGGCAAGGTCCAGATCATGAAGGGAGACGGTCATCTGATACTGAGAACGGGCTTGGTCTACAGCCCATCCATCGCTCGTGATCACTCCGCCGAACGCCTCGCACCTGATGTTAGACAATTCAAGGATCGGCGACACGTCGGCTGATCTCCATGATCCTCCTATCCTCGCAGAGCAATTGGTTATTTCGACGCCTGACCGTATGGACGCGACGGAGATCTGTGCCGGCTCCATAGTGACGGTCGAGTCGGAAGCGCCCGCCCGAATAGTCACCGTCGCGTTGGCGTTCTTAAACACAGAGTCCTCATACCGGCCGGACAGCTTCTCCACCACCACCGTCCCCGACCCGGACATGACTCGAAATTCTTCTCCCCGATCACCCCATCCACCCACCCATAAAACGTCAACAGTGGACGTCATCCGTCCCTCGGTCAATTCGACAGGCCAGGGCATCTTTGTTATCAGATTACCCAGCCTGTGCTCCGCGCCGTCGAAGTCCACTGGTCCGATGGCAGCGTGGAGCATCCCCTCCCCTTTCACCAACGGTTGATCGATTTCCGCAAACACCAGCTGCTTTTGAAAGGGGGCTTCAACATGAAGATCGGCTTTGATCCCCGCTTGATCGGCCAGAAAGCGAACCTTCCAGTCCGTCGGTTGTATTTTCCACGGCAGGAGATTCGGCGACACGCCTTGCAGCGAGAATTTCCCTTGTGTATGCCATGAACGTCCTGCCACTTCAGCCAGTTGCAGTGTCAAGAGTCCCTGAGCCACGCGGACGTCCTGCCCCATTACTCTCAGCGAAGGTATCCGAATTCCCACGGTCGCCGGCCCTCCGCTGCATCGAAGCGCCGCCACCTCACATTGAAAAAAGAAAGAGTCCTGCCACTGAAACGTGGCGTGGGGAATGAACAGGGCTTCACGTTCGATCTGCCTGACTTTCACGGAAGAGGACGAGGACATCGTTCCCTGCACTCTTCCACGTTTGACCTTTAGGTTCCCCTGGATGTCGGCCGAGACTTCATGGGCGAACAAAGTTTCGACAACGGCTCGGGGAAGAGCCCCCGAAACGCGATACGTTCCTTCCAGGGTTGAAAGCTCCCCTCCTTTCCATTCGGCATGGGAGGCTTCCACCTCCACGACGAATGATTCCGGTGCCCGCCCGTACCTGACGCGTACAGGGCTGGCCATGACCGTCCGCACAGGCGACTCGGACCAATAGACCGCACCGTGAAGCGGCTGCGAATGCTCGATCCATATAGGCTGATCTCCTCGCGGAACGATATTCCGCAGCATCTCATGAAAGAAGGGCGCTTGGCCGTTAATCGTCGCTTCGAGCGGAACTCCAGGCGCCAACGTCCATGCCACTTCCGATGCATTGCCTGTAAACGTGCCTTGATAGGCAACGGCGATATCCTTTGCGACTCCTTTGAGAGCCGGCAACGTAATGGAAGCCGTGACGCCTCCTTCCAAACGAGTCCTGGGATCGTGCCACAACGTGGTCAGGGCCGTATCGACCGCAGCCGTTCCCACCCAATAAACGGTGACACGTCCCGTCACTTTTCCCAAATCAGGACCGATCGGAACCAGCAGCGCGATAAACGGCGCGAACTCGCGAATGTTGACATCAAGCCGACCCTTGACTTGAATCTGCTCGCCGCTCGAATGAGCCTGCGACTCCCAGGAAACGATCGGGACCGTGTGGAGCCGTTGGGACACCAACACGGCAGACCAGGTGCCGACCGAGCTTCCTGAGATGGTCAACCCGTAGGAAACGGTGTTCTGCCCTTGAAACGACAAGTGGCCGTTCACCTCTTCATGCCGATATTGCACCGACCCGGAAATGATCACTTTGCGAAGAGGACCGGTCGCTTTTTCCCGAAAAATCGAAACGCGATCCAAACGCAGTTCATCAAAGGGAAAAATCGGCAAGCGCCGCAATAGATCGTTGGCGGTCAGAAAACTCCAAGGGAGTTCATCGTCATTGTCTTCTTCCGACTCCGTCGCCTCGCCAGCCGCTTGCCGATGCGTCGTCAGCACTTGAACGGCGACGTCGGGAAGAATGACGCGATCAACGCGCCCTTGGATCAGCTTCGGCAAGCTGTACTGAATCTCGGCATTGGTGAGCGACAGCAGCAGCGTCTCTCCGCCCAAGTTTTGTTGAAGCGACACGACGGGCACGTGAATCCCTCCGACGCCCGGATAGCCCAATTGGACGATGACACGCTCATACCCATGTCGGGACAGTTCGCGAGCCAACAGATACGACGCGCCGAGCGGAAGAAGCAGATAAACACCCACAAGAACAATGAGTCCCAAAAACAACGGAAATTGATAGCGTTGCGAGAATGCCTCACCTCTGAGAAGTGTGAGTCGATTATCCATCATAAAGAGCGCGGTCGTCAGCAGAGCCCTTTGTCCGTCGGCATCATTACCATGGGAATGAACCGCTGGTATCACAACCGTTTCGTCCGTTCAAGGCGAAAATCAAGACGACATATCGACTGAAGTCTCTTGTGTTTCCGGTTGCTCTTCCGTAAGAACAGAAGAACGGATGTCGGATACTTCGAGCGTTTCTTCGGTCTTTAGGGGAGCTTCTCAGATGAAAATGCTGCTGATCATTTTTCGAGAAGTGATGGCGCCCGACGTTCACGCCCTATTGAAAGAGCATGGTGTCACGGCGTTTACCGAGCTGCATAATGTCGCGGGCACGGGAATGAGCGGCCCCACTGTTCAATTTTCCCTCTCGGCCGACGCCAATCGCATGATCTTCGCGGCGGTCTCCGAACAAGTCGCCCACCGTCTCATTGACGGGTTAACGACGTTCCGAGAAAACCACGGAAGGCGACAGAACGACAATCTTGTTCCGCTTCACGCGTTTATTCTCTCTTGCGAACAGGTGGTCTAGAACCTCCGCTTGCCATCGATCGCGATCGGAACAGGTTCTCTTCTTTTTTTCCGCCTTCGTCGCTTCACCCTGCACAATTTTGGCGCCGAGCCCGTCATGGAATCCCTACAGCATTTTTGTCATCACACAAGCCGTGATGTTCGATGCTTTCCGTTTCACTACGTCATATGCCGATACATAGCATGGAATACGCGGCATGTGACTTGCCCGTTCATGGGTAGGCTAAAGCGGTAGTGATCGTCGCGATTCAAACAAAACTCAACTCATGGTGAGCCATGCTTTCAACACTTTCTCATTTCAACAATCATCCCCGAACCAGTTTGCCGGTCCGGCTCAGCAAGTTGTCGCGCACGTGTTGCCTCGCAACGGCCGTCGGCTTTGTCGTGCTCTGGAACACAGTCTCTCCCGCAGCCACATTAACGTGGAACGCGAATACCGAATCGGATCTCGCAGGATATCGTGTTTATCAATGCACCCAACTGCCGTGCAGCAGAGCTTCGGGTACGGCGTCGCTGCTGGCCAACTTGGGAACGGTGACAAGCCTCGACATCGGAACGCCCACAACGGTTCGCCACTACGTGGTGACGGCTTACGATTTCAACAACAACGAATCGAGCGAGAGCAACGTTGTCACCTATACTCCGCCGTCTACCCCTCCGTCACCGCCAGTGATCGGCGTGAGCCCGACCAGCTTGTCTTTCACCGTGGTCCAAGGAAACGGGAATCCTTCCCCTCAAACGCTCAATGTCAGCAATACGGGAGGAGGTACCCTGACGTGGTCATCCAGTGATAATGCGTCATGGTTGACGCACACGCCGCAATCAGGAACGGGAAACGGAACCATCACGGTCAACGTGGCGACGGACTCCCTTGCGGCCGGAACTTACACGGCGACTTTGACACTGACCGCAACGGGGACCGGAAGCGTGTCGGTGCCCGTGACCGTCACCGTGACCGCGCCGACTGTTGCTCGGCCGCCCAGACCGTTGAATTTGCAATTGCGCTCCATAGGGTCACGCAGCGCACGATAATCGTGGTAACCCTGCTCATCGACATATCCACGAACTCAGCCGGAAGAGGGCATTGAAGGACCAGGTGTTCAAGAGCCGACCTTCTTGCCCTCTCCTCCGAAACCTGCCGCTCTCGTTTCAATTCACAAATCACCTCGCTTCGCGTTAGAGTAGGCTTCCGTCGGGCATCTGAATTTCACTCGAAAGAACCATCGGTCGACTATGGCAAGCAGTCAAACACGTTTCGAACGGTTCATTAAGCACGACCTCTGGAATACGGATCTCACCGCATTGCCGATGCTCCAGCGAACGGCTTGGCATACGCTTCGGCTTATCCTGGCTGTGGCGCTGGAGTTCCGTCCTCGCTTGCTCGATGCGCGCGCAGCGGGGCTGGTCTTCACTACGCTCTTGTCGCTGGTTCCGTTTCTTGCCGTCACGTTTTCCGTTTTGAAGGCGTTCGGCGTCCATCATCAGATCGAGCCCTTGCTGGCCCAAGCGTTAGAGCCGCTGGGACCCAAAAGCCTGGAAATCACCAGTCGCAT
>JAIWOH010000146.1 GCA_020216985.1 Nitrospira sp. | reverse complement strand
CGCTCCGGACGCTTGCCATCGAAAGATCAAGCCGGTCAATTCGTTGGGCTGCTCGGCCCGTTTTTTCAAAATGAGGTCTGAGACATCCACTCCGGCAGGACAGATCGTCCGGCAGGATTTGCAGTTCAAACAGGCTTCTACGACCCTCTTCGAGTTCAAGTAACTGTAATCGGAAGCCGTGACGATTTCGAACCAGCCACGGGCGCTCATGTCCTCAGACTGAAAGACGTCGTACACGGGACAGACCGAATTGCACTTGGCGCAGGTGGCGCAGGATTTCGATAGTCTGGTGTAGTCGATATGGTCCGTGAACGGCCGATCGCTGATCTTGATGCCGGGATTGAGAATGTTGCCTGGATCGAAGGCCCGTTTCACCTGCACGAACAACTCGTACAATTCCTCGCCAAACATCTTCCGAACATATTCGGCCCTGATTCGCCCATCCCCGTGTTCGCCGCAGATCGAGCCACCGAACCGTGTGAGCACGGTCGAATGGATATCATGGTACGCTTGAACCATCTTCTGAAAATCATTGGAATCATTGACGTCCAGCAGCGGTACGATGTGGGCGTTACCGTTTCCAATGTGGCCGAAGATCGCCACCGGCACTCGCTGACCGGCGAAAAAGGTTTCGAGATACTGGATCAATTCGCTGATCCGTTCGGCCCGGACCACAACGTCGTCCACAAAATTGATTGGTTTCTTTCGAGGATCGTACCGATAGAGCGTGGGATAGAGGGCCTTGCGAGCCTTCCAGAGTTGCTCGCGCCGTTCTTGATCAAAGGCCAAGGCGATCGGCGCCGAGAGCTGAAACGGCCGGCAGACCCGGGCCATGCGATCGGCCCGCTCCGAGAGCTCACGATCCGCGGAATCAGCATCGAGTTCAATCAGCAACGTGGCGGCTGCATCGGATGGGATTCCATGCGTGGATCGGCCGATTAGATCCAGCGTATTGGCGTCCATCACTTCGAGGGCGCTGGGCTCAAGCTCAAGGAGGCGCGGAACCGCTTCCCCCACCTCCTCGAGTCGTCGGAAATGAATCAGCCCTGTCAACGTGGCCGTTGGCTTGTGGGCCAGGCGAATCGTGGCTTCGCTGATCACTCCCAACGTTCCCTCGCTCCCGACCAGCAGTTTGGGGAGATCGAACAGATCCTGTTCCAGCCCATCAGCCAGCCCAAACAGGTTATAGCCGCAACTGTTCTTGCTGACCGTGGGTTTCTTCGCGCGAATGAGATCGGCGTGGGTTTGAACCAAGGTCAAGACATCCTGAAGGGGCTGGACGGTGGCCAAGAGGGATGCCAAGGTTTGATCGTCCAGGCGATACGCTTGCGCATCCAGCCAGGTGCCGGAGACTAGACACATCCGCAGTCGATGAACATTGTCCTTCACCGATCCGTATCGAAGGGTATGAGGGCCGGCTGAATTGTTGGCCAACATCCCGCCCAGTTTGCACATGTCACCGCTGGAGGGATCGGGACCAAACAAGAGGCCCTGTCTGGCCAACTGTTTATTGAGTTCCGCCAGCACGATACCAGGCTGGACCCGAGCCCATAATTCGTCGCGATTCACCTCCAGGATACGGTTCATGCAAGACACGTCGAGGATGATGCCGGAGCCGATGGCCGAGCCGGTCAAGTTGGTGCCGGCGGCGCGGGGCGTGAGCGGAATCCCGTGGGTGGCGGCATAGTGAATCGTCGCCGCGATGTCGTCCTCCGATTCAACCAGCACGACAGCCTTGGGCTCGATGCGATAGATGCCGGCATCCACCGCGTAGGCGGTGATCGTCGGACGGTCATCCTTGACCTTCTCGGAGCCGAGTTGAGCCCGCAGGTCGGCGGCAATGGCGCGGGAACGATCAGGAAGAATGAGCGTTGGCGTGGTCATTAGAGTCGCGGGAATCGTGCGCGCATTCTAGCAGGGGGCTCGAAATAACCGCCAGCGGCGACTCTGACTCGTTTTTATCAATGACGTCCGCGCCCATATTTCGACAATAGGCTTGTTCATTGTCACGGTGGCTGTCCCGCCATAGTAGCGGGACAGCCTGGTAGGTTGAACCCTCGCCCCCTTGAAATTATCCAGACTTCTCGCTACTTAAAAAAGATAGATGCAATGATCGATCTCGATACCATATGCCGCGAGTGGCGGGCTCGCGGCTTTAGCTGCGATGTCTGGACTGATCCGCCGGGCCAGGTATGGGAAAACTACATCCATGACGTGGACGAACTGGTGATGGTCCTGAGCGGCAATGTCGAGTTTGAGATCGCCGGGCGAATCTATCATCCTGCCGTGGGCGAAGAACTCTTCATTCCTGCCAAGGCCCGGCACAGTGTCCGCAATCGGGGAGCGACCACGTCCCGATGGCTCTATGGCTACAAACGTCTCTGACCGATCCAATCCCACTCAGAGCAGACGCTGATGGAATCGGTTACGAGTTGGTAGGCTTCACGGCTTGACTTCGTTGACCAATGGCCTCTAGGCTCTCGCCACGTTGACATCATCGATCGACAACAAACGGATGAGACGTTGATGCCCCTTCCAACCGTGTACGTCACTCGCCTGCTCCCCGCCCCTATCATGGCGGCCCTCCGTGAACGGTACCGCCTGGTGACCGAGCCGGCTGACGGTGCGATCCCGACCTCGGATGAACTTCGCACTGGATTTGCCGAGGCCGACGCGGTTATCTGCATGCTCAGCGACTCAATCAATGCGGACCTGTTGAGCCACGCCATGAAACTGAAGATCCTGGCCAATTACGCGGTGGGCTACAACAACATCGATCTCGCCGCCGCCAAGGCTCGTGGCATCGTCGTGACCAATACACCGGATGTCCTAACCGACGCGACGGCGGACCTCGCCTGGGCTCTGATGCTATCCGTGGCCCGCCGCGTCGTAGAGGGAGACCGTTGGGTACGGACCGGCACTTGGCGGGGCTGGGCACCGACACAGCTTTTGGGAGCAGACCTTGCGGGCAAAACCCTGGGCATCATCGGCATGGGACGGATCGGTCAGGCCGTCGCTCAGCGGGCTCAGGGATTCCGGATGAGAGTCCTGTACGAGAGCCGTCGGTCTGTTGCGTCTCCTCCCGGCTTTTCGTGGGAACGTCGCCCGCTCGATGAAGTGCTGGCCGAAGCCGACTTCGTCTCGCTCCACGTGCCGCTCACCGAATCGACTCGCCATCTGATCGGCGCTCGTGAACTGAGTCGCATGAAACCAACCGCGATCCTCATCAATACCGCTCGCGGACCGGTGGTGGATGAGGAAGCCTTGGTCGTGGCTCTCAAAACCGGGATCATTGCCGGTGCTGGATTGGATGTCTATGAGCAGGAGCCTCTTGTCCACCCAGGACTTATCGGACTCCCGAACGTCGTGCTGCTGCCGCATCTCGGATCGGCGACTCTGGAAACTCGCATCCGAATGGGGAAAATCTGCCTCGATAACATCGAGGCGGTGCTGAACGGCAGGCCTGCTCCCAATCAGGTCTCTTGACCCTCTGTCGCGTTTCATCCGGTGAGCGCACAACCACCAAAACGGTCGGCATCCCCTCTCTCACTTTGCTGCCACGACGACGAACCGGATTCGTTGCGGGCATGGGCTTTGCTCCTGAGCATTGCCAACCGTTCCGGCACATCGTGGAACGACGGAATGGCTTCAAACGCGGTTATCGCCCTCTCCCACTGAGCATCGGCTTCATAGAGCAGCCCCAATTCGTATCGAATGGCTTGCGCTTTGGCGCCTCGACACCGAGAGTCGTCCAACAACGTTTCAAGCTCTCGAATGGCTTCCGCCAATCGGTTTTCTTCCTTGAAACAAAGGGCCGCCATGAGGCAGGAATCGAGGTAATACGCATCCGTCTTCCGTGATACGTCAAATTCTTCTCTCGCTTCGGGGTACAGCCCCATGTTTTTGTAGGCGACGCCCAGCATGAAATGGGCTTCATAATCAGGAACGCTCGCGGGAACACGCGATGGAGAAAGTGCGGGCGGAACAGCCGGCTCGGAACGTTCAGTCCCATCACAGAGTCGAAAGGGAACCGTTTTGGCCGTAAGGTCGGTCTTTTCCGACCCATTCTCTGGGAATGGATCTGATTGCGAAAGGAGTGTCCCTTCGGCCGAACAGGCTCCGTTTCCTTCTTCTCCGTCACTTTCTCCTCTTGATGGAATCAATTGAACCGGAACGGAAGATGTTGGAACCGACTCTTCATGAACGGACGCGGAGTCGCGAGTCGTAGCGGCTTCTCCTCGGATCCTGGCCGCAAGCCGCTCGACCAACTCTTTGTCCGGCGACAACGTTCGGACTTTTTCAAACAGTTCTTCGTGATATCCCTCCATGCCCGGCTCGGGATGTGCCAGCAACAGCTCGATCGCTTTGGCGTACTGCACGGCCGCCGATGCAGGATCATTTTGCTCTTCATACAATTCTCCGTACAGTTCCAATAACGGCACGGAGTCGGGCTGCTGTGACAAGAACTCCGTAATGAGGGATTCCGCCAGATAGAAATCCTGCGCACGCAAGGCCGCGCCGGCCAGAAACCGATACTCCCCCAGCGCCACTTGGAGATCTCCCCGTTGGAGATGCAGGCGGGCCAGTAACTGGCAGACCTGCGGATTGCCCGGTTCGCGCGAGAGCATTTGATTCAAAATGGCTTCGGCGCCGTCATACTGTCCTTCGTCCATCCTTCTGACCACCTCGGCCAGTTGGCCCAGCGGATCGGACGGTCGCAGCGGGATTCCCGCGTCCTTGGACTTTTGTGACGTCATCGAACCGAATTTCCCGATCTTGAAGCTCTGGACATACTGCGCCGCCTCGCCGTTCTGGGGATCGATCGTGAGCACGGCCTGATAGGCCTCTTTTGCTTCTTCATGACGTCCCTGAGCGGAACGTTCCCGCGCCAGTTGTACATACACCCTCGTCGCTTCCTCTTGTTGATTGTCTTGAAGGCAGAGTTCGGCGATACGCTGTTGCGCGTTCAAATTCGACGGGTCAAGTGCCACGATTTTCCGGTAAAGGGCCAGCGCTTCTTTCGGCTTGCGCGTCTTGAGAAAATGCTTGGCGGCCGTGAGATAATCTTGCACGGCGCTACTGACCAGGCCGCGTTCCGCATTCAAATCGCCCAAATGCTGATGCACTTCGTATTTGGTCGGGTCGCACTTGAGAACCTTCTTGTAGGCGGCGATCGCCTTGAGCGTAGCCCCCTCCCCTCTGAACGCTTCCGCCGCCTTGAGAAAGGAGGCGACCGCCTCGGTTATGGCATTACGCTTGAGGTGCAGATCTCCGATGGAATTGTGAATGCTCCCGTCGTGCGGCGCTTCAGCGGCCAGTTTTTTCCACTCACCTACCGCATGCTCATACTGTCCACGTGATGCGAGCAGTTGGGCCTGTTGCAGCACTTTGCCGCGGTCCAATGGCAAGACGCACCTCCTCGTCAAGAATACGAACACGCTAACAGTCCTAAGTGGTTTTGTCTAGAAAATGGGGAAAAACCTGATCGGGCGATTACACGGGCACGGCGGGCCCTCTCCCGGAACGGAAGCGAACCCGCCGTGGCGAGCAGAAAGGACAACTATCAGGAAGAGGCGACGGCCGACCTCAGTACATTGGCGGCTTGCGGTCCCTTGGCCCCTTGGACGATATCAAATTCGACGTTTTCACCCTCTTTCAAGGTTTTGAACCCTTCCCCCTGCAACGCCGAATAGTGAACAAACACGTCTTCTCCGCTCTCAAGACGGATGAACCCGAACCCTTTCCGATCGTTAAACCACTTGACCGTTCCTTTCGTCTTCACGAACCGCCTCCTTTCCTTAAGGCCCACACGCGAGCAGACCTGCTGACTGTAAAACCCTTCGGGGATGGGACATGACGTGGACGAGAGACCGGACCTGGCTGAGGGGAAAATTGACGGGCACCTTCACGCGCATTGTATCTGTCACGGAGCCCCATCTTGGGATAAAAGTCGCGGTGCGGTGTAACATAGAGGATCATTCCTGTCAAGCGATTCTTTGGCCGATCGATATGGTCGGGCCATATTTACAAGGAGGCGGCCATCATCTTATAGTGTTCGAAGTTCGTCGCGCCTCAATTTTAAGCTCCCAAGCACCTAGCATCCTATCGATCGCCCATGCCGATGATCTCGTGATCCTACGAACTCTGCTTGATCGTTATATTTTTACCGAACTGCTCACTCCTTTTGGCTTGAGTCTGGGGGCGCTCTGTTTCGTCATGTTGACCCGCGAGCTGTTGCGGTTGGTCGAGCTGCTGGTCTCGAAAGGGGTGGGGATTTGGGCGGTCCTGAAAGTCATCGCCGTGCTTCTGCCGTCCGGTTTGGTCTTGACGCTTCCGATCGCAGGCTTGATCGCCTCGATCACCGCCTTCGGCCGATTATCGTACGATAAGGAACTCGTTGCGATGCGGGCCGCGGGGCTCAGTCTTTTTCGCTTAGCACAACCCGTGGTCCTCTTCGCCGGGGCCGTTTTCGGCCTGACGCTCTTTCTCTCTCAATGGGGACAGCCTTGGAGCTCGCTGAACCTTAAAAAAGTCGCCCTGAATCTCCTCAAAGACCAGCTCGTCCTGGCCTTGGAACGGGGCACCTTCAATGAACCGATTCCGCGCATGGTCATCTATGTGCCGGACTCCGCCGACGGTGGATCTCGGAGCGGGATTTTCGTGTCGGACGCCCGATCCCCCCAGGATCCTCGCATCATCGTGGCGGAGGAATACCATGTGTTCATGGATCAAGAAAACAGCCAAGTGGCTCTGCGCTTGGTCAACGGCGTCATTCACAGTCGGCCGGATCGAGTGGATCAATATCGCCTGGTCTCCTTTACCCATTACGACATCAAACTGAGCCTGGCCCATAGCGCCTATTCCGCGGCCGAAGAGCGGCCGACCTATGAACAAATCATGACCATGATTCGAGAAGGGGGCGAGAAGGACTCGACGGGCCTGCGCCGACTAATGGAGTACTATAAAGACCTCGCCTTCCCGTCCGCCTCGTTGGTGTTCTGTCTTCTGGGAGTGCCGCTGGGCATCGTTTCCAAGCGCTCGGGGCGCATCGGCGGTTTTGCGGTCGGAGTCGTGGTGATCGTCGTCTTCTACCTGTTGAACATCGCGTTCGACTTTCTGGTGACGACCATGATGATCGGTCCGTTCGCCGGCGCCTGGGCGCCCACCCTTATTTTTGCGCTGGCGACGATTTTTCTCTTTATGAAGGCAGGCCACTGATGACGATCCTCTTTCGTTATATCTTGCGGGAACACGTCAAAATTTTTTTGATGTGTTTTTCGGGACTGCTGACCATCTACATGGTGATCGACTTCTTTGAAAAAGTCCGTCGATTTCTTCGCTACGATTCGGGTGTCGTGCCGTTGCTCATGTATTTCGCTCTGAAAATCCCGGCCATTTCGTTCCAAGTGGCGCCCTTCGCCGTCTTGGTCGCCACGCTTCTGACGATCGGACTGCTCTCGCGCAGCAATGAAATCACCGCGCTCCGAAGCTGCGGTGTCAGTCTGCTCCGGATGACCTCGCCGTTTCTCCTGTTTGCCGGTTTTCTCTCGCTCATCCTGCTGGCATTGAGTTCCACGATCATCCCGCTTGCGTCCGAAAAGGCCGAAGAGATCCGTTTGATCCGCATTGAAAAACGGCCGACTCCGTTGACGGTTCAGGCGACCCAGCCTTGGGTCCGCATCGGATCCGACACACTGATGTCGATCAACACGGTCGACGTCGGAGGGCACGCCCTTCGAGGGGTCCGGCTGTTTCACTTCGATCGGACCTTCCATCTCGACCGCATCATCGAAGCCTCTGAGGCCCGGTTCACCGGCGAGGGGTGGATTTTGCGCGACGGAGTCCGCCGGCAGTTCGGACCGAATAACGACGTGGACCTTGTTTCCTTTACGGAACAACCGGCCCAAATTCCTCTTATTCCCGACGATTTCGCCACTTCGTTGACGGGCAACTCCGAGTCGATGACGTTTGAACAGATCCGCAACTATATCGCCAGGTTTCAGCCGGAAGGCGTCTCGGTCGCCCGCTTGCTGACCGATTACTACAATCGCTTGGCATTCCCCGTGGTGACGGTCGTTATGGTTCTGATCGGTATCGCGCTGGGGTTGCGGCGAAGCGGCGTTCGCGGCGGCAGCATGGCCGCCGGAATCGGCCAAGCCTTCGTCGTCGGATTCTGTTATTGGACAACTCAATCCATCGCCGTCGCTCTGGGACGCGGAGGCGCGCTGACGCCGATGTTCGCCGGTTGGTTGGCGAACATCCTGTTCATCAGCTTCGGACTGTATCTCTTGCTCAAAGTCCGTCATTGAGCGATCGCCAATCTCCAGTTGACTGCTTTCCATTCTTCCGGTAAGTAAGAGCGGCATGAAGGAGAACATCGCATGAAGTCGCGTGTCGTGATTACGGGTTTGGGGGTGGTTTCGTCCATCGGCATCGGCGTCAGCGAATTTTGGAAAACCGCTTTGACCGGACGCTCGGGCGTATCGGCCATTTCTCCTTCCTCGCTTGAACCGTTTCCGTTCACCGAATATCGATCGCGAGTGGCCGGTCAGGTTCAGAATTTTTCACCGGAACAATACCTGCCCCCCAATCAGGCCAATCGCGTGGACCGATACGCTCAATTCGCTCTCGTGGCCGCCAAGGAGGCTCTTGCCGACGCTCATCTCGTCATGGCCAAGGAGCGACCGCACCGCGTCGGGGTCATCGTGGGAGCCGGCATGGGCGGGATGGTCATGGGAGAGCGGGAAATCACCCAACTCTTCAAAACACAAAAGCCCAATCGCGTTCATCCGAATTTCATTCCGACCATTACGCTTAATTCCGCCTCCGGTATCGTGGCGATGGCTCACGGAGCGAAGGGGCCGAATCTCACGATTTCGACGGCCTGCTCATCCAGCGCCCATGCGCTGGGACAGGCGCTCCAGTGCATTCGAACCGGCCAGGCCGACGTGGTGATCGCCGTCGGCGCGGACGCCAGCATCACCCCGCTGGTCTTTGCCGGGTTTTGTTCCCTGCGCGCCTTGTCCAGCGAATTCAACGATACGCCGGAACGGGCTTCCCGTCCGTTCGACAGGCGTCGGGACGGATTCGTGATGGGGGAGGGAGCCGGCGCCTTGATCGTCGAATCCCTGGCCCACGCCCGCAAGCGAAAGGCGAGGATTTACGCCGAGCTTGCCGGATACGCCGCCACCAGCGAGGCCTATCACATGGTCATTCCCCGAGAGGACGGCGAAGAAGTGGCCGTCACCATGAAACTGGCCTTGGACTCGGCCGGTCTGACTCCGGCGCAGGTGGATTACATCAATGCGCATGCGACTTCGACGGCCATCGGCGACGCGGTCGAGGTGAAAGCTATCAAGCGGCTGTTCAAGAACCGGGCGGATAAGATCGCCGTCAACGCCACGAAGTCGCTTATCGGTCATACCCTGGGAGCCGCCGGCGCGCTCGGCGCCATCGCTTCGGCGCTGGCTATTCACACCGGACAGATCCATCCCACGGCCAACTATGATGACCCTGATCCGGCTTGCCGCCTGGACGGCATCAGCCGATTACCGCAAGAACGAAAAATCAGAGCCGCTCTCGTGAATTCGTTCGGCTTCGGGAGCAACAACGCCACGGTCGTGTTGAAAAAATTCGTCGCATGAGAGACGGGTCTTCTCTTCCGCACACCGACAACAGTCTTCCTGCCGCAAGTCATGAAGACGTCGGCTCACACTCGGCGTCCGCTGGACGCCGGAGCGGCAACCGGAGTGGACAACCGGATATTGATGTGATTACGAGCGTATCCCGCAATCGACCGCCGGGATCTTCACTTCCATGATGAAGGAGCATCCATAATGACCGAACTTGAGGTGACCTCTCAGATCATCCAGGCGCTTGCTACTTATCTGAAGCGAGACCCTTCCACCATTACCGAATCCCATCACCTTCGAGACGATCTCGGACTCGATTCGGTGGCCATCATCGAGCTGCTCTTTGAGATCGAAGATCGATTTAAGAT
>JAIWOH010000145.1 GCA_020216985.1 Nitrospira sp. | reverse complement strand
TCAAATTCCCGATCAAGACCTCCCTGGCTTGAGCACCGTGGGGTCCGTCGCCGCCTATGTGCATCAACGGCTTACGACCGGCCAAGCTTCGGTCTCCGCCGAAACGAAACCGGCCGCCGCTCCCCAAAAACCGACCGGTACAGGAGGGAAACGGTCGGCGACCGTTTCCAAGAAACCGGCCGCCGCCAGCCGAAAGCCGCCGACCGCTCTTAAAAAGCGGGCTGCCGCTCCCAAGAAAGTCACCGCCGCAAAGGCCAAGAAGAGGTAACGCCCTATGGCTCTTCCTCGGCTGTCATCGCCCATCTCCCTCGCCGATATCCGCCAAGTCGTCGGAGGCACGGTTCACGGCGACGAGGGAACACAGATCTTTGAGCTTGCAAGCCTCGGTGAAGCGACCCCTGAATCGTTGTCGTTCATCGCCGGCGATAAAGCCTTGAAGTCGGCGACAGCGATTCGCGCGGCTGCACTGCTCGTCCATCGGCACCTGCCGGAACTTGCCGTTCCTCAAATCGTCGTCCCTCACCCCTTGATGGCTTTTGGCCTGGTCGCGCAGCGGTTCTTCGTTCGCCCCGCCCCTCCCCGCGGCATTTCCAAGGATCTTGTTCAAGGAACCGACGTGACCATTGGACCTGATGCGTCCATTTGGCCGTTTGTCACGCTGGGAGACCGCGTCACCATCGGGGCGCGCGTGACCCTCTACCCCGGCGTGTTCGTGGGGTCAGACTCGACGATCGGCGATGACACCGTCCTTTATCCCAATGTCGTGGTGAGGGAAGGATGCTCCATTGGATCACGCGTGATCATCCACAGCGGAACCGTCATCGGCGCCGACGGATTCGGATACGTGCAGCATCAGGGGCGTCATCACAAGATCCCGCAACTCGGAGGCGTCGCCATCGAAGACGATGTCGAACTGGGCGCCAACGTGACGGTCGATCGGGCTACGCTGGGGGTCACTCGCGTCAAACAAGGCACCAAAGTCGACAATCTCGTTCAGATCGCTCACAACGTCACAGTGGGTGAACACTCCATCATCGTGGCGCAGGTGGGAATCGCCGGGAGCACGACTATCGGACACCACGTGATGATCGGAGGGCAGGCCGGTCTCTCGGACCATATTCAGATCGGCGATTACGTGATGATCGCAGCCAAGGCCGGAGTCAATCGCAGCGTGGAATCAAATCAGGTCGTGGGAGGCATACCGGCTTTGCCGCGAGAACGGGCGCTGAAAGTGCAAGGGGTCTTTCACCATCTTCCGGAGCTGCATCAACTCGTCCGCAACCTGGAGCAACGGGTCGCCGCCCTGGAATCAAAGAAATCCTCAAAACCAGCTAAACGAGGGACGGCACGGGCTACGAACGGTCGGGCTTCACGTTGATCATTTCTTGAGAATAATCCGTCGCCAGAGGAACAGTTTTACCCAGTAAAACCCGGCCCATGGCATCAAAAAAGCGGGGAGCGCTTCCACCTGACCGTAAACGATCGCGACCACGCTGCTTCCGACCAGCAGGGCGATGCCGACGATGTAGGCGATCGGCGCCAGCTTGCGTCCAGGATGATCGATTGACTCCTGCGGCGTCTCTTTTTTGACTTTTTTCTTTTGCCGGCTTGTCACCAGTCTCATGCGAGCCGCGAAGGTTTCAGGAAAATGGGTGAACAGATAGCGGTGGTACGACGTCTGCCCCATTCCCAGGGCGACTCCCAAGACGAATAGGCCGGAGCTGAAGAAAAAAGTGGTCCAGGAGTAGGTATCGGAGGCGATCAGTTGATAGGCCAATCCGCCGATCGCGCCCACCAAACAAAATAAGCCCACGACGCCCGAGGGAAGCAGGATGTAGGCCTGCACATAGTCCCGCGCCTGTTGCGCGACTTGATCAGGATGATGAATCGTAATGAGCTTCGGCACGGACGAACTTCCCCGGCACGACCGAAATTTTGTATCGTGACGGGATTAGCACGATCGATGGGAAAACTGCAAGACGCATCATAGGTCCGTGTGATCATGGTGTCGATATAGCCGCCGTGCGATGCGTCGACCGGAAATTGTCGACGGTGGAAAACGGTTCGGCTGCCGATTCGGACGCCTCATCGGCAATCGACCGTTTGACACTCTTTTCACTTTATGCCGAGCAGGCTGCCGATCGCCGAACGCTCCGCCAGCCTCTCTTGGGCCCAGGTATGAACAGCCTCGAGACATTCTTGGAGGCGCAACTCGATCGCTTCATACCCCCGCTCCGTTACGACCACTCGTTGTTGCACGACGAGCGTAAGGAACCCGATCAGTCCGTCCCAAAAAACGGACTGGGGCGCGTCGGTCTCTTTCGCGGATGACAATAGCCGAGAGAGTCGCCCGATAATCGCCCGCAATCGATCGGCAAGCTGATCGGACAACCGCTCTCCTCTCTTCAACGGCCCGACCACTTCGATGATGGCCGGAATCTGCGTCTGTGCGATCTCCACAAACTCGGTATCTTTTTTCGACGATTCATCCAGAAGTTCTTTCAGAAACATTCCGTTGCATGCTTCAACCCCCGCTTTCTTGAGCTTTTCTACCCGCTCGATCACCGCCGGGAGAAGATGCCCATTCTGCGTGGCGGACGCGCTCTGGCTCTCTTGCAAGCGATGCAGCGCCGCTAAGAGGTCGTCTACTTCGATCGTCGCTGAAACATCCTTGGCAAAATCGAAAATGGGTGCATCGCTGGAAATCGTTTCCTCGGCGCGAGTGAGCGACTCGCGGATCCGCCCAAGGCTTTTGCAGAGCGCAAGATAGTCGCCGACGCCGCGCCGGGCGGCGGGGTCTTCAACCGATTCGATCAAGAGAATTGCGCCCCTACAGGCTTCTTTCACCTCTGAAAAACCCGCTTTGATCGCCGATTCTCGTATGCCGGCGACTTCCGTTTTCATCGCCCGCGCAAGCGCGCGGTGACGGCCCGGATCGGGACCTTGTTGCAGCTCATCCAGATCCACATGAATCCGATCAAGCCCTTCCTGCAACTCCCGAATCAACGCGCCGCCGTGCTGTTGTTGAGTCTCGGCCGTCGTATCGATCGACATCGGTCTCCGCCCTTCGAAAAAACAAGTCCCATGCAATGCGATTACGTGGCCGACTCGCGCTCTCCGATTCCTTTGCTTAGTTCCGACGCCACGCTCGCAATTTCCCGGAGTTTCGATCCTATTTCTTCCAAGCGCCTCGTGGCATTCATGGCGACCCACTCGGCCTCGGCGAGCTTTTGAGCCATCTCCGCGCTGCGTTCCCGCTCCGCCGAAAGCAGCACTTTCAACCCCTGTGTCTTGGTCGCCCTCGCCTCCGACTCGGAGAGGCGCCGCTCATATTCTTCTCTCGTCCGCCGTTCCGCCGCCAGCTCGGATTCCATCTCCTCCAGCTTTGCCTTCGCAACCAGCAACAAAGCTTCCGTTTCATTCGCCTTCCGTTCAAGCTCCGCGCATCGCTCTCGCTCTCGCGCCAGAGCCGATTCCGCCTCCTTGCCGCGAGCCGCCTGCTCTTCCAACTCGGTCATTTGTTGAACCAGTTGGGCGGCCGAAGCCTGTTCGGTATGCAACGCCGCCTCTAATTGGGCGATGGTGTCCTGAGCTTGCTTCAGATCCGCGGCTTCTCGGCGAGCCGTTTCGGCCAATTCCTGCGCCTCCCGCAACATGGATTCAAGCTGCGGGATGCGGGACAATTCCTGCTCCAAACCGCCCACTTTTGACTCCAACTCACTTGCTCGTCGTCGTTCCTCCTCCAGCAGCCGCTCCATCTCCCTCGCACAACCGACCTCCTTCTCAAGCTCGATGATGCGATCGGCCAGGCCTTTCGCCCGATCCCGCTCCGCGTGAAGAAGACTCTCGACCTCACTCAGCCTGTCCGCCGTCAGCCGAAGATTTTCTCTTATTGTGAGCGTCTCCTCCTGTTCGACCGGCTTTTGACATTCTTCATGCGCTGGAGCCGTCTCCGGAGGCTCGGAAACAGAAGAAAGAGAAGGAGCAGGCGGAATTTCTTCTTGATGAGGAGAAACCGTATCCTGATTTGGACCTGATCCCGCATCGCTCGACGCCGCCGTGGTGCAAGCGTGCTTTCTGACAAGCAACTCCGACACCTTGTCCTTCAACGACGTGCCTTGAAACGGCTTCTTCAGCACTCCATCCGCCTGACAGGCCTGCGCCTGTTGTGTCACTTCATCGTTTACGATCCCCGATATCAACAAAACCGGTATCGCCGCCAGCCGAGGCTGGCTCCGAACGAAGGCGCAGACTTCGTAGCCGCTTTTATCGGGCATGATGACGTCGCACACAATCACATCGGCTTCATTTTTCGCCAAATAGGCCAGTGCTTCCTCGCCGTTCGCCGCGAGCGCTACCTCAAACCCCGCCTCCACCAGAAGCCGTTCCGCGACTTTCCGTACCGCGATGCTGTCATCCGCGACTAAAATCTTGGACATAGGCGATCCCTTCTTCTACGTTCCTCATGGCAAGACCCGCTCCGACGGCTGCGGCCCGCGATTGACAAACGCTCGTTCATTGTCAGGAATGAACCGGCCTTCGTCAATTTTTGCACGCATTTTCACACGCCGCCCCCTACGATGAATTCTTGGCTGCCGATGAATCCGGCTTGATGGCCGGACCTGGCTGCCCAATTTGGAGTCGGTTCGGATCAATCACAAGAACGAGCCGTCCATCTTGGTCAACGGCCGTTCCCGAGAAATACGAGCGATCCAACAGTTTCAGAGAGTCCCACGTCCGAATCGTGAGATCCTGCCGTTCCAAAATCTCATCCACCGTCAATCCCAGAGCCCCCGTCGTTGTTTGAACGACTACGATCGGCCCCGACACCCCCATCGATTCCGACTCATTTTTCAGAATGTGGCGGAGAGACCGCACCTCCACGGTCTCTTCATTCAAACGAAGGAGCGTGCGTTCCTCAGCGCGAACCGGCGAATCCGCCGACGACACTGTGACCGTCCGAACGTTCGAAAGCGGGATCGCATATCGATCGGCCTCCAGCCGGACGAGCAAGGCGACTGTGATCAGCGGCGTGACGGGAAGATGCAGGACAAACGTCGTCCCGACGTTCGGGCGTGATTCCACTTCGACGCGTCCCCCTATTTCTTCCATTGTTCGTTTGACCGCATCAAGCCCCACCCCGCGCCCCGCGATATGACTCGCCTTTGAGGCGGTCGAGAATCCCGGTGCAAAAATGCACTGAAGGATCTCCTGCTCGGAGAGGGACGGAAGGTTCTCGGATTCAATCAACCTCATCATCAACGCTTTTTGACGGACGGCCTCCATGTCCACTCCTCTGCCATCGTCTTCAATCTCGATGACGAGAGAATGCCCTTTCCGCCTAACACGCACGGAGATCGTTCCGACTTCCGGTTTTTCACGCGCGAGCCGTTCAGACGGAGATTCGATTCCATGAAAAACAGCGTTTCGGATCAAATGAGTCAACACATCGGCCAGACGTTCAAGGATCGATGCATCCACTTCCGTATGCTCTCCCCCAAATACCAACGACACCCGTTTTCCCAATTCATCCGAAACCTCGCGCACCGCGCGCTGAAATCGTGAGAAGGCCAGACCGACCGGCACAAATCCGACTCTGGAGATTTCCTCCCGTAGCGACCCGGCCGTTCGCCGTGCTTCGTCCATTTCCTCACGGGCGTGTTGAAGCCCTCCGTGCAATTGCGTCACGATATCGGCCGTTGCGTCGTTCATTGACCCGCTGCGCCGGCCCAAGCGGTCTGGATTGTCTTTACCCTCACACTCGTGGCCGCTCGATCCCGATTCGAGCGACTTGCCCTTCTGAGCTTTGCCTCCCGACGTTTGCTCGGCGAGCTTTTCCAGGCTCCTCAGTTGCCGATCCAGCCGACCCCATCCGATCATGAGCTCATCGATCAGATTCATCAGTCGATCAAAGCGGGAAGAGTTGACATGAATGATTTTTGGCTTTTCTTTTTTCCCGGCGTCGGCCCGTCTCCCTGTCTTCGCTCGATCATCGACAGGGTCTTCAGCCCGCTTCAATGAGCTTGGTACTTCGGTAAAATTCTGCTTCAGCACCCGGTCAAGAGCAAAATCTTGATGGATGCATTGCAGTTCCGACGCGACGACATAAAATCGTTTTCTTGTCTCCTCAAGCTCTCTCGGGTTTCTCCGGCTCAACGCACGAATAACATCGACCGTGTGAAGCAGGACCCGCACCTCTTCTGACGTCGCATAACGACTACCGACCCTGATTGTTTCCAGGAAATCCTCGAAACGATGGGCAAGGTCGCCGATCGCCTGAAAACCGACCGTATAGGCCGAACCTTTGAGTGTATGGGCTGTTCTAAAAAGGCGGTCGATCAGTTCTCGGTCATTGGAATGCTCGTCCAATCGGAGAAGCCCATCTTTCAGTTCTCTCAGATGCTCCTCAACCTCGAACGAGAAATACGAGGCCTCTTCTTCATCCAACGTGGGGAGAAAGTAGCGATCTGAACAGTTCGGATCAGTGTCGGTCTCGCGAATCACCGACGGCGCGCCTTCGTGAGAACAGCCTCCCGTCACAGCGTCTTTCGCCGGATCCGTTCGGGCCGGTGATTGGACCGACGTCTCGGTCGCCGACAAGTTCGACGGGTCTCTCAAGAAAGCTGCGGAAGAGACCAGACATTCTTCGATCACCGTCCGGCCTTCCTCCTCTCCCTTCAGAATCGCCTGAACAAGCATCTCCATACCTTGCACAAGTTTCCTCGATACAAGCACCCCCTGAAACCGCGCATGATCGGAAACCGTCGCCGTTTTTTCACAGAGCGCCTCCAGCCGATCGCAAAGACAGACGACTCCATCATATCCGCACAGGGCGGCGGCTCTTTTGATTCGATCCGCCTCGACGACGCATGCACGGATGGCCTGAGGAGCGGGCCCGCCGCTGTCATTTGGGTTCAACGTCTCGGTCAGAATCCGGAGAGCGTCCGAGGCCTCTTCGGCGAACACGCCGATGAGATTCCTCCGTTCTATTTCCGACCCCATCGGCTCGCCCACGCCGCTCACGATTCTCGCCCTCGACACCGCCGCTCATCAGACCAGTCTGAATCGAGCGACGGACGCCGTCACACTCTCTGCCGATTTATCGACGTCCTCCACTGCGGCTCGCGTTCTGTCCATTGCGAGTTGCGCGGCATTGGCCTCCTCGATCACATCTTTGATGAACCGACCGACCGCGTCGATCGAAGAGGCCTGTTCCGCAACGGCCGCGGCAATGGTTCCGGCAAAACCGATGGATCGTTGCGCGAACGCCGAAATGCGGTGGAACGTGTCTTTCGTTTGAGCCGAGGGAAGTCTCCCGCTCGCCATGAGGCCCATCTCACGCTCCATGGCGGCAACGATTTTTTGTGTCTCGCTTTGCATGGCCTTTGCCAAATCCACGACGTCTCGCGCGGCCCGCATCGAACTCTGAGCCAGTTTTTGCACTTGATCGGATACGACGACAAAACGATCTCCGGCTCCTCCCGCACCGATGGCGTCGATGACCACATTCAACGCGAGAAGGTTCGTCCGTCCGGCCGTCTCTTGAATCGCCGATGCCAGACGCCCGATGTTCGAACAGTGATCCTCGAGCGTCTTGATCTGCACAGTCACACGCCGGACGAAATCGCGGATACCCTCCAAGCCTTGAGACTGATCCCCCCCTCCCACTTTCTCCTTCTCCGCAGCCTCAATCACCTCTCGCGCCGATTCGGACGAGGCTCTTGCGATTTCGGAGACCCGTCGCATGGAAATCACCAATTGTTCGACCGTCTCAAGCGCCTTGAGAGCCCCCTCGCCCCGATGTCCGGCTGCTCCTGACATTCGACCACCATAGTCCCGCAGGATGTCCGCCGATTTTGATATCCGCTCCGCGGATTCGCGGACGTGCAGCAGCAATTGCAAAAATTTCTCGATCAGGAGATTGAATTCTTGCGCGACGTCCCCCACGACGTCGCCCGTGACCTCGCCTCGCTTGGTCAAATCTCCCTTTACCACCTCGGACATCAACGTTTGGAACCGCTTCAGCCGTTTCTGCAGCCGATCCTGATCTTCTTCAGCCGACGCAAACGACGCCGCCCGCTCCAGCAGGACATTGAGCGTCTTGGCCAGACGGCCAAACTCGTCATACCCTTCCGATCGAGCACGGGCCTGCAGATTCCCCGCCACAGCTTGTCCGACGACGTCAGCCATGCGCCCGACGTTTCGGGAGACGTGGCGTGCCGACAAATATCCGACGCCGCTTCCCAGAAATAGAGCGCATGCCCATCCGATCAACAGCGAGTCGGCGTAATCATCCGCCTCCGCCCGTATTTTCTCGTTCTCCTCCCTTGCCGATTCCCGAATTTTGATCATCAACTCGTGAATTTGCACGGTAACCTTGCGCTGCTTCGCCGCAACGTCTCCGGAGATCGCGAGCAGACCGACATCTTTTATCGCCCGCCTCTCATCATCCTCCAGAGACTCGTTGAAACCGTCGGCGAGCGTCCCGATCGCCCCTTCAGCCGCGACGAAATAGTCGTTGAGGGATTGGCGGAGTACGGCTATACGTTTGCCGTCTTCGGCACCTGACACCGACTCTCTGCTTACCTCGGCTTCATAGACATCCAGCGGCGCGAACGTTTGCCGTTTTAACTCGCCAAGCTTGCCGACGGCGTCGTCAAAGTCCGCCTTGTTGGTATGCCGACCCAGGCCGGGCAGCACGCTTTGGTACAGAGCCAAATTGTTGCCACTCATCGAAATCTGCGAGAGGGCCGAAATGGGACGGACGGAAACGGAATCGATATCGCCTTTTAGACGATCGATGCCGCTCAACCCGATCAGGGTAAGAAGGCTCATCATGACACCGGCGACAACGACTCCTATCATTAACTTATGAAGAACTTTGAGATTCCCGAACCACGATTCCATCGACTCGTTTATCCACCGCCCATACCTTGCCATGATCGGACCTCCATCGCCTCATACGATTTTTCAGGACTGACCTCACTTCTTCCGATCAGCTTCATATTCATCAACCTCCGCCGATTACAGACCGCGCCGGCAGAGATTCAATCGTCGCGAGGAGCGCCGCGAGATCCAGTCGCGCACATTTCCTCCCCGTCACGTTTGCGAAATCCGTCAAAAAAGAGTGGCGGTTCGGCTGCTTGCTGCACGACTCTTCCGGCACGTCTCCACGCTGAACGGTCTGTATCTCAGGGACGTCGTCTATCAGAATGCCGAACCGGACCCCGCCCTGTCTCATCACGGCGGCATACCGTGGCGCCGAGGCTCCTGGCCAATCAAGCAAGACCCGCAGATCAATCAGCGGGATCACGGCGCCTCGACAAGTGGTCACTCCGACCAGTACGGAAGGCATGCCGGGGACGGTGGTAATCTCCTTCACCTTGATCACTTCGCATAGAGAGCCCAATTCAACCACCAGATACTCTTGGTGGACTGGAAGCAGGCAGACGCGGCGCAAGTGGACGAGCTTGCCACAGTCGGAGTGGGAACCGGCGCAAGGTTCAGAGGGCTTGTCTATCGTTTCCATCAGTTTCTGTGTTTCTCCCCGACCATCCCGCATCGCGCCAGTCAATCGACAATCACCACGTAACGAAGGACCTTGAGGTAACAGCTCGATCAACCGCGATTGAGCAATTGAGCAGAGGAACTATCTTGGAGACGAGATACTTTCCCAAGTGTAGCGACTTGGCGTTGGTTTGCAAGAAATCGCGCCATCTTCATCACAAAGAAGACAATCGCTTCGACCGGTCGGATGGAAGTCGTCTGCTTGATGAGACGACGGGGAAGATGGCATGGATCGGATCGCGGGCGGCACGGGTTGCATCGTCGATCCCGCTTATCAGGCGAGCGGCGTAATGGAAGGGCAATCAGAGGACACAGGTACGGCTAGGCAATGACTCAGTGCAAGTCACGAAATCGGCTTTGTTTTTCTATGACGAGTCTCTTTCCAGAGCGTCGCCTTTTCGCAATCCAGCGGAGACACAATGTGCCACTGCAC
>JAIWOH010000138.1 GCA_020216985.1 Nitrospira sp. | reverse complement strand
GACCGTGTGACCTTCGTTCTCAACGCTTTTGGGAACGTTTTTGATCGGATCGCCGTCATCCAGCAAGACAGAGAGGACCTGTCCTTGCTTCATTGTTTCTAATTTAAGCTTCGTCTTGACGAAATTATAGGGACAAATGACGCCACGAAGGTCGAGTTCTTCATCCGATTCATAGAGAGCCTGAGGCTTCCCACCATCGCTCATGTCACACCCACACCTCTACTCAATTATTCAATATCAACATAAAAGACAGATTCGATACTTTGGATCCAGCCCGTGATTACTTTCCCCTCTCAGGCCTTCCAATTTGGTCGAAAACCACCTTGCCGAGCAAGAAAAAAGAGGGTGACGAACATCACCCTCTTTTCCCCACAGAGCCGCTCGTTGTCCGGTCGTCCTGTTCTATTCGAGCCCCTTCACCAGATTGGGTTTTGCGAGGTCGGTTCCGTAATCTGATTTGGTCTGTTTCGATCCATACCCCCAGCCAGGTTGGGGCTCGCAATTCCAGCACGGAGCCGATCCCGTGTATTCGCCGATCGTCGTGTCGATTACTCCTCCGATCTTGCCTGGTATCACTCCGCCGGCGACACCGCCCGTCATGCTACCGCTGCTCGTTTCAATTCCCCGCTCGGTTGACGGGTCAGGGCGCTGTCCCAGACCACCGAACCCTGCCAGCTTCTCATTCCTGCGCAGCACGTAGACTTCACGAACGATTTTCCGACCGGTCCCAAATTCCTGGTGAGTGGTCGTCGCCTCGACGACTTGCAAAGAAATATCATCACCTGCGTTTAAAGTCCGGACTTGATCCATATTGGTTCGCTCATCGAAAAATACCACGAGCGAATTCATGGCTCCCAAGCCGGCTCTGCCTTCGTCGTGCGAGCTCCCGCCGGTCTCCAAATGCATCTTCCCTCCGGGGAAATCGATAGCCAGCACACGTCCGTAAATGGTTTCCGGCAATGAAAGGCGATCGAGAAACGCATTCCGATCGAACGCTTGTACGCGGTTTGCGTGCCCGGAGACGTCGCCGACCCCGGTTCCTACGCCCATCGCGGATCCACCAGACGATTGTTGCAGGCGCTCTTGAGCCTTTGCAACGCCTCCGGAGCCGACTAATAAAATCGCGGCTCCCAGTGCCAACACCTTACGCATGGACTGCCTCCTTGTAAGTAAAAGCATGGTGTGGTGCAAAAGAATACGCCGATATTGTGAACTTCTTCCCGACAACGATCGTCAATACTTTCCTTATGGAACCTTAAGCCCCATTCAAATCCTCTCAAATCCTCGTCCACGTGCATCGGATGAACCCTAGGCCAACTCCGTGCCCCTGTCAAGAGGGAACGATACGTCTTCTGCAAATCGTGGTGCCCGGAGGGAGGGTCGAACTCCCACTCTCTCGCGAGAACCGGATTTTGAGTCCGGCGCGTCTGCCAGTTCCGCCATCCGGGCCTAAACTCTTCGCACTATCTCCGAAGAACGCTTCTTGTAACACGACGGCCCTTTACGGTCAATGAGAGACGTCACTGGGAAAAGAAGAGAAGTGCCCGCATCCCTTTTTTCCCAAACCGGGGTTTGCTATAGTGCATCGCGTGGTTCATCATAAAATAATGAATCTCGATATCCACACTTCAACACCGTTTTGAAAACTTCGCGCAAACAAGGAGTATCACGGACATGGCGGAGGTAGCGTGCGTGACATGCGGGCAGAGCGGAGAAGCCATCACTGCTCCCCTTTTTCTCGGAAAGCTCGAGGCGGAGGTGAAAGCCAAGGTCTGTCAAAGTTGTTGGAAAAAATGGGAAGGGATGCGGGTCATGATCATCAATGAATACCGCGTCAATCTCGGTGATGAAAGCGGTCGTGAGCTGGTCAGAAAGCAAATGAAAGCCTTCTTGAAGCTGGGCGAGCCTGTCGATTCGTCCAAGGTAGCGGAAAACTATCGGCCTCCCGATCAGTAACGCACGCTTGTCGTGCGGCACCTTCGTCATCTCCACCCACTCTCCGTTTTTGCTTTCGGCAGTGACTCCCTCTGCTCATCTCCATGAGCCGAGCTCTTTCAGCGAATGAGCCTTCATTGACAGTATGAATTGAGAAGTGCTACCTTTGGTTGTTTTTTTCGACACAGTCCTCCGTCTCAAAGCAAAGATTGAAGCCGGATTGACAATATGATCACCCAGATGCACGTCAAGGGATTGATGTTCGATCCCTACAATAATGCTTATATCGTGATCTTGCGTGATGAGAACCAATCGGAAATGCTGCCGATTTGGATCGGAAAACCGGAAGCAAGTTCCATCAGTTTGGCTTTGGAGAACATTGCACCACCTCGTCCGATGACCCATGATTTTATGAAGGCCTACTTGGATGCGGTAAATGCTAAAGTCATCAGCGTGGTCATCACCGATTTGAACGAAAATACCTATTTCGCCAAAATTCACCTGATGTACGGCGATTCGGAGTACACAGTGGACTCCAGGCCGAGCGACGCCATCGCATTGGCCCTTCGGTCGGAAGCCCCTATTTTCGTCAATGAATCGGTCATCAAAAAACAAAGTTCGGAAGAGCTCGATCAGTGGTTGGAAAATTTGAAGCCGGAAGATTTTGGAAAACTGGATTCCTGAGGCCATGCCTGAACCGACGATCGAATCCGCAGAGCCGTTGCTCAAACTGTCGGTCGACCGTGTTGTCGACGACTCGACCACCGATACTCGCATCGCTGTCCTTTCACGCACCGACGCGTCCACGGAACATCTCATGATCTGGGTCGGGGCATCGGAAGGTGAAGCGATCCGGAGGGCGTTGGACGTTTCGGTCACCCCGAGACCCATGAGCCACGACCTGATCAAAAATTTCGGAGACCATCTCGGCATAACAGTGACGCAAGTGGTCATCATGGATGTGAAAAACAACACTTACTTCGCGACGGTTTACGTCGAAAGTCACGGAGTGACTCGAACTATTGACGCAAGGCCGAGTGATGCCATCGCGTTGGCGTTGCGTTGCCACGCTCCGATCTACGTGACACAGGACGTCTGGAAGCGGAGAAGCGGCCAAAACCTTGAAGCATGGTTGAGCAAAGTCGAGTCGAAAAATTTCGGAACGCAGGAAGTCTAACTTGTCGTTTTGGAGAAATGAGAGCGAGGAGACACGCAATGACCTACTTTGAAAAACCGGCCAACGTGCGGCATACGTGGTATCTGGTGAATGCAGAAGGGAAAACCCTGGGACGGCTCGCCGCCCGAGTCGCAGCCCTCCTAAGAGGAAAACACCGCTCCACATTCACCCCCCATGTCGACATGGGAGACCACGTCATTATCGTGAATGCGGAAAAGATTCAATTGACCGGCAACAAGATGAAAACCAAGCTGTACCGCCGCCACACAGGCTACCCAGGCGGCCTTAAGACCGCCTCGGCCGAACATCTGTTTCGAAAAGACCCTTCGCAACTGCTGGTTCAAGCTATTGAGGGAATGCTTCCCAAAAACCCGCTTGGAAACGGCATGGCCAGGAAACTCCGGGTCTACACCGGCCCGGATCACCCACATCATGCACAACAGCCGGAACCGATCTCTTTATAAAGAACAATCACGCTACAGGACAGACGGAAGGAGACAACTCTCATGGCAGTGGTACCACACTATGCAACGGGTCGCAGAAAATGCGCGGTCGCGAGGGCGTGGGTGAGCGGGACCGCCGGTGAAATCACGGTTAATGAAAAACCGCTGGAGCAAGCTTTTCCCCGTCTCACCTTACGGCAAATCATTCAACTGCCGCTTGAGTTAGCCGGGCTTCTTGGCAAGTGCTCGATCAACGCGACCGTATACGGCGGCGGACCGGCAGGGCAAGCCGGGGCGCTTCGGCATGCCATCGCGAGAGCGCTCGTCGCCATGAATCCGTCTGCCCGCCCCCCTCTCAAGAAGGAAGGACTCCTCATGAGAGACTCGCGCGTCAAAGAGCGAAAAAAGTACGGTCAGAAAGGCGCCCGCAAGCGATTCCAATACTCAAAACGGTAATGTCAGGAGGTGCCGGTTCTCTGGAACGGGAAGGTTTAAGGCCTTCCCGTTTTTTATCTCTCCTCCATACCGCTCCGTTCCTCAATTCGAATACGAATAGAGGTAAGACTCATGCCCAAGAAATTCCGAGTCGCTATTGCAGGTGCCAGCGGTTATGCGGGAGCCGAGCTCGTTCGGCTTGCCGCCGCCCATCCCCATTACGAAATCACCGCCGTAACGTCGGAGAAATCGGTCGGCCAACCGGTCGCCTCGGTCTTCCCCAGCCTGACGGGCATTATCGATCATCGTTTTGAATCGCTGGCACCCGAGGCGCTGGCCGAACGAGCTGACGCCGTTTTTTTGGCCCTCCCCCATACCAAATCACAGGAACCGGTCGCTTCCTGTGTGAGGGCGGGTCTCTTTGTCGTTGATCTGAGCGCCGATTACCGCCTCAAGAATGCCGCCGCTTACGAATCCTGGTACCAAACGCCACACAAGCATTCAGATTTATTAAAGAAGGCCGTCTACGGCTTACCGGAACTCCATCGACATGCCATTGCCAAGACAAAACTGGTCGCCTCTCCCGGCTGCTATCCTACGGCCGCGATTCTTCAGTTGGCGCCTCTGGTCTCCCAAGGCGTCATCCAACCGGATACAATCGTCATCGACGCCAAATCCGGCATTTCCGGCGCGGGGCGAAGCCCGGCGTTACCCTATCATTTCCCGGAAGCCCATGAATCGCTCGAACCCTACAAGATCGGAACCCATCGCCACGTCCCTGAAATTGAACAGGAGCTTGCGGGAATCCTCGGATCGCCGGGACAGGTGACGGTCACCTTCACCCCCCATTTGGTACCCATGAATCGAGGAATCCTGAGCACGGCTTACTGTAAGCTGATGCGCCCGACCACGATCGAGGAACTCCGGGCCCTCTATGCGGACTTTTATAAAGGAGAGCGGTTCGTCCGGTTGTTTGGCGACATTGTCCCCAATCCTCGTTATCTCAAAGGTTCAAACTTTTGCGACATCGGCGTGTATCTGGACGCCAGGACCGGGTGGGTCGTGACGGTCGCGGCCGTTGACAATCTTGTCAAGGGTGCGGCCGGTCAGGCTATCCAAGCGATGAATGTGATGATGGGGCTTCCCGAAGACAGCGGGTTGACCGCACCGAGCAGCTATCCATGATATTCACCGGTCTCCACCTCTTTCTCTCCGGAAACATACAGTGAAAAACGATCGCGCACAGGGCGTGACGGCGCCCACGGGTTTTCAAGCAACCGGCCTCCATTGCGGAATCAAGAAGGCCGGCATTCCCGACCTCGCCCTCATCGTTTCAGAGGTCGCCGGACCGATCGCCGGCGTCTTCACAAAAAACCGCGTTCAGGCCGCTCCCGTACGACTCAACCGTCTGCACCTTGGCCGCCGTCAAGGTCGCGCGATCATCGTGAACAGCGGAAACGCCAACGCCTGCACGGGACCGGATGGACTTGTCGCGGCAAAAGCCATGGCCTCGACGGTCGCACAAGCCCTTTCTATCCCCACCCACCAGGTGTTTGTCGGTTCGACCGGCGTGATCGGCCGTCCCCTGCCTATCGACCGGATCATCAGCCACGTCCCGACTCTGATCGCTCGACTCAGTCCCCGCGGAGGAAAGCAGGCCGCCTGTGCAATTCTGACGACCGATTTGAGACCGAAGACCGTCGTTCTCCGTGGCAGAGTGAACGGAACGGTCATCACGATCGGCGGGATCGCCAAAGGCTCCGGCATGATCCATCCCAACATGGCCACCATGTTGGCCTTTCTCACCACCGATGCGGCCATCGAACCGGCGACGCTCCAACGGGCTCTGACGTCGGCGGTCAATCGATCCTTCAACTGTATCACTGTGGACGGCGACACCAGCACCAACGACATGGTCCTGTGCCTGGCCAACGGCATGGCTCGAAACCGGCCGATCCGAGAAGGTACTCGCCACTATCGTGCGTTCGAGCAAATGTTGCGCGAAGCCTCCGAACGACTCGCGCTCGCCATATGCCGAGACGGTGAAGGAGTGACCAAAGTCGTCAAGATCGCGGTGAGTGGCGCGAAAACCGAAGCCGCGGCCAAACGGGTGGCCTCCACCGTCGCGACGTCCAACCTTGTCAAAACCGCTCTGTTCGGAGAAGACGCCAATTGGGGGCGCGTCATGGCGGCAATCGGCCGATCAGGTGCCCTGATTGATCCGAATAAAGTCACGGTTTGTTTCGGCGACGTCGTCATGGTCAGAAAGGGAACAGGGACCGGTCTTGACGCCGAGCGAAAAATCGCCAGGGTCTTCAAACAACGCGAGTTTACCATCTCAATCGACCTTGGGCAGGGGAAGGCCCGCGCACACATGTGGACGACCGATCTTTCTTACGAATACATCCGCATCAACGCCAGCTACCGATCATGATGGCTCCAATGAGGCCGGCGCTTCGAATGTTCTTCTCTTGCTCCTTGTCTGGCTTACGCTGACAAACTTAGGTTTGTCCCATTTTTATGTTGATGCGATCGAGACATGGAACCAGGTTCTCTCAACCGCTTGAAAATGCTCAGCGACTATGGTAGCGTGCCTCCGCTTTACGGATGACAACTTGTCAACCTGTCTCATCCATCAGGATAGAGACCGTACTTTTTCAAATTCAACATCAGCGTACGCGCTGCTCGGCTTGAGACTAAGGGGCTGCTCCCCTCGCCCGTTTCACGGGCGCTCTGCAAGCCTTGAAGGGAGGTGAACGCATGGGAGTGGTGACGATCAAGGAGTTATTGGAAGCCGGAGTGCACTTCGGCCATCAGACGAATCGCTGGAATCCGAAGATGAAAAAATTTCTCTTCGGCGAGCGGAATGGAATCTACATCATTGACCTGCAACAGACCCTTGATCGCCTCAACCAAGCCTACGCGTTCGTCCGCGACACGGTGGCGTCCGGCGAATCGATCTTGTTCATCGGAACCAAACGGCAGGCCGCCGAAATCCTCGAAGAAGAGGCCAAGCGGGCCAACGCGTTCTTCGTCAACCAACGTTGGCTGGGAGGGATGCTGACGAATTTTCAGACCATCCGTCGCAGCATCGACAAAATGAAAAAACTGGAGACCATCCTGGAAAATCCCGCCGAGCACGGCCTCAAAAAGAAAGAAATTCTCTTGATGCAGAAGAACGTCGCCAAGTTGCAAAAATACCTCTCAGGCATCAGAAACATGCGCTCGCTGCCAGGAGCCATCTTCGTGCTTGATACCAGAATCGAACGGATCGCCGTCCAAGAAGCCGTGCGGCTGGACATTCCCGTGATTGCGATTCTCGACAGCAATTGCGATCCGGACGACATCGCCTACCCGATCCCCGGCAACGACGATGCCATCCGCTCCATCAAGCTCATTACCTCAAAAATCGCCGATGCCTGCATCGAAGGCGCCCATCTTAAAGCCCAACGAGACGAGGCGGAGTTTCAAGCCGTGCCGGAGGCTGGCGAGAAGAAACAAACGGTCCGTCTTGAGAGCGTTCCGGCATCGTAGACGGACAACCCATTCATTGTGCTCCACCTGATTTCAGCAGAACGACCACAAAAAGGATGACGGACTATGGCAGGATCAAGTCAGTTGGTCAAAGAGCTCCGTGAAAAAACCGGCGCCGGCATTCTGGATTGCCAGAAGGCTTTGGCTGAAAACGGCAACGATATCGAGAAGGCCGTCGACTATCTGCGACAAAAAGGTCTGGCGGCGGCGGCGAAAAAATCCGGGCGCGAGACAAACCAAGGCCTTGTGCACGCGTATATCCACATGGGGGGGAAAATCGGGGTATTGATCGAAGTCAATTGCGAAACGGACTTTGTCGCGCGCAACGACGAGTTCAAAACCTTCGTCAACGATCTTGCGCTCCAGGTCGCGGCGGCCAAACCGCTGTACGTGAGACGAGAGGATATCCCCAAGGATCTCATCGAAAAGGAACGGACGATTTACGAGGGACAAGCGAAAGAGATGGGAAAACCGCCCGCCGCTTGGCCGAAAATCGTCGAGGGAAAGCTTGAAAAATTCTATCAGGAATCCTGCTTACTGGAGCAAGCCTTCATTAAAGACCCTGCTATCACCATCAAGGAGCTCCTGGCACAAAAGATCGCAAAAATCGGAGAGAACATTAACATCCGACGATTCGTCCGTTATCAACTGGGCGAGGCATGAGCGAAGCCAAATACCATCGTCTTCTTCTCAAGGTCAGCGGCGAGATGCTGGCCGGCGAGCAAGGTTATGGAATCCAGCCCTCCGTTCTTGAAAGCCTGGCCGAAGAAATCAAGTCCGTTGTCGAGCTCGGCGTCCAAGTGGCCCTTGTGATCGGAGGCGGGAACATTTTCAGAGGAATCGCCGCTAGTGCGTCGGGGATGGAGCGCGCCTCAGCCGATTACATGGGTATGCTCGCCACGGTGCTCAACGCCTTGGCCTTACAGAATGCTTTGGAGCGCGCCGGCATTATGACACGCGTGCAATCCGCGATTGAAATGCGGCAACTGGCGGAGGGCTACATCCGCCGGCGAGCCATCCGACATTTGGAAAAACATCGAGTGGTCATTTTCGCGGGAGGCACGGGCAATCCGTACTTTTCGACCGACACCGCCGCCGCTCTCCGCGCCATGGAAATCGGCGCCCAAGTCATCATGAAAGGCACCAAAGTCGACGGCATTTACGATGACGACCCCGTCAAGAATCCGAGGGCGCAAAAGTATTCGGAAATCCCGTTCCTTTCAATTTTGAATCAAAATCTCAAGGTCATGGACGCAACGGCAATCAGTCTCTGCATGGATAACCATCTGCCGTTGATCGTTTTCAATCTCAAAGTGAAGGGCAATTTCCGGCGCGTGGCCATGGGCGAACCGATCGGCACGCTGGTCACGCCGAGCAATCGTTGACTTCATCGCGGAGCCTCACGATGTCAGGCGCAATACCCGTTCACCAAAAACTCACCCACCAGATGGAGCAGGCCATTGAGCATTTGAAGCGGGATCTTTCCGGCCTCAGAACCGGTCGAGCTTCCGTAGCGCTCCTTGACGGCATCAGAGTCGACTATTACGGCACCATGACCCCGTTAAAACAGGTCGCCAACATTTCGACGCCGGAGGCGCGATTGCTCACCATTCAGCCCTGGGAGCCGAATCTGATTAAAGAAATCGAAAAGGCCTTGGCTACTTCAGGATTGGGTGTCACGCCGTCCAATGACGGAAAGATCATCCGCGTCCCTCTTCCTCCCCTCACAGAAGAACGCCGAAAAGAACTGACCAAGATCTGTAAAAAACACGGGGAGGACACGAAGGTGCACATCCGCGGTTTTCGGCGCGATGCCAACGAAGAATTGAAGAAGCTTCAGAAAGATGCCAAGCTGACCGAGGACGAGCTGCGCAAGGCCGAACAAGAAACGCAAAAGATCACTGATCAGTTCGTCCACAGAATCGACGAAATCATCAAAAAAAAGGAACAGGAGATCATGGAAGTCTGACCTTCGGATTTCCGGCTTCTTTCACGCGTGCCCACTCCTTCGACATTTCTCCCAACCTCCGCAACCGTCGATCTGACCGCCCTGACCCACAATCTGACTCAATTCCGGAATCGTCTCCCTTCCGGTTGCAGCATGATGGCGGTAATCAAAGCCGACGCTTACGGGCACGGCGCGGTGGAAACGGCCAGGACGCTGATACGTCACGGCGTGTCCCATGTCGCCGTCGTCTCGATCGAAGAAGGCCTCATCCTGCGTCATGCCGGCATCACTCAGTCGATCGTCGTGCTCGGTCCTCTGTTCCACGAACAGGTCGGAGACCTTTTGGCTCACCGGCTTACCCCCGTCGTGAGCGACATCGCGGTGTTACCGGTTCTGGCAAAGGCGGCCTCGTCGTTTCCAGTACCGTATCCGATTCATCTCAAAGTAGAAACCGGCATGGGGCGGCTGGGACTGTCGCAGCAAGAACTTGCGGATCTCTTCGGCAGCCGTCGGTTTCCTCCTCCCCTC
>JAIWOH010000137.1 GCA_020216985.1 Nitrospira sp. | reverse complement strand
CGCTTGGAAGGCCTCATGACACATCTGGCCGACACCGACGGTCCCTCCACAGACATGACACAGGAGCAACTGGCCCGATTTCGAGATGCCATCGATGTCGTCACCACAAGCGGATTCAGGGTGCCGCTTATCCATGCGGCCAACAGCGGCGGGGCAATCCGTTTTCCTGAATCCTGCTTTTCGCTCGTTCGGCCCGGCATCATGTTGTACGGCTATCACACGCTGCCGAGCTCCGTCGCCGTGCCGGATTTAAAGCCGGTGCTGTCCCTGCAAACGACCGTCTCGCAACTCCGCACCATCTTGCCCGGGCAGAAGGTGGGCTACAACGGCACCTTTACGGCGCGGCGGAAAACGACCATCGCCGTGTTGCCGATCGGCTATGCGGATGGCATCCATCGCCGTCTCTCGAATCGCGGATTTGTCCTGATTCGAGGACATCGAGCGCCGATCGTAGGACTGGTCTGCATGGATATGATCATGGTCGACGTCACAACCATCCCGGGGGTTATGGTCGGCGACGAAGCGGCGCTCATCGGCCGCCAGGGAGACGAACGGATCACCGCTCATGACCTCGCGCAATGGGCCGAGACCATTCCCTACGAAGTCCTTTGTGCCATCGGTCCACGGATCCCAAGACGCTACCTCACCGCATAGTTCAAATTTCTTACAACCCGACTCGCACACACCTTCTCGGCATGGTCCGCACGATGCCATCTCAGCATGATTTAGAAGTGAACGTGAAAGAGAGTCAGCCCTGGATACAACTCCGCTTTAGGAAGAATAGTTTTGTGCATAGCAAAGGTTGGTAACTGCTCCACGGCGTCTTCCCACAAGATCCGAAGACCGGCTCGTGCCAGCCAGACCCCGTAGCATGCCGGCCCCGTCACGAACGCATGGCCTCCCCGCCTTACGCGATGGAGCAGCAACGCCGTGCTCCGCTCCAGAGCGGCAGGCTCTTCGAAGTCCTCGTAGGGCAGCCACACATAGGCGAGTTCGGCCTGCCATCCAACAGGAACCGGCTCGCCTTCGGTACAAAATTTTGCCCGGCACAACCAATCCCAACGTCCAAGTTCCGCGCAAAGGGCCCACATCCGCTGAGCTTGTTTCATGGCAAACGCCGGTCGGCGGACGAGGGCGACCAGATCGCGCGGCCGGTCAAACGGAAGACAGGTGGCGATGACGGCATCACCGTTATCAACCAAGATGCGATCGGCCAGAGCGACAATTTTGGCAATCTCGCGGTCCTGCTCCGTCAAGTCTTGCAGATAGTCGGCTACAAAGGGTTGGGCGGCGACTTCCTCGATCGGAGTTTCATCTGGTGGGTATAACGGAACCGATTCGAACGCTGTGTTCGGATCAATCGCGGGCATCACCGGCTGAAAGACAGCCCGCCAATCGACTGGACTGGGAAGCGGTGCGTTCCCCGACGACGATAAAGCGACTCCTGGGATGCCGACCGCAATCTGCCTGCGGTCTTGTCGATCACGTATTTCGATGATCCCATTCTGCGCCGTTACGGTTCGATCCCATGGAACAAAACGATGCCCGGCCGGATTCACGTAGGATAATCCCGATTCATCGTCCGCCAACGTGGCTTTTTCGATACTTGTCCCCTGCATCGTCAGACACAACGGCGGCCGGTCATAAAAATACCGGACAGGGGGGGCCGGTGCCGGAGTCCATGTAATCTCATGGGCGCGAGCTTGGTCCATAAAGATAGCGGCCGCATCCGTTCCCATCGGCGCATGAGGCACGAAAAATCTGGAGAACAAGAGCCAGGCCGCTTTGGACGGATAGGTCGGAATGCCCCGGTAACGGAGCGGACGAGGGTTTTTCGCCCCTTCGTTCTGATCATCGTAGAGCCCGCGAATCAATTCAAAAACCGCCGAGCCGGTTCCCGGCAACAGTGACTGAAAAAGCTCAACGACGGGAAGAAAATCAATCCGGTCCCAATGCATGGCTCCCATACAAGCCATGAAGCGAGCCGATGCAAACGTCCCATCGTCCAACACGTAAAGGGCGTCTTTTCTGTGGCGGATGGTCGCAATTCCCCGCGCGTCGATGCCGAGATCTTTATCGTCATAAAATGCCCGAATTTCCTCGATCGACACCCCCAGCGTGCGGGCCGCCATGGCGCGCAAATCGTCCGGCACGAGACGTTCCCAACCGGGCTTTCGAGTCAGATCCAGACTCGTTTGATTCACCAATCCGCCGGGTACAAGTCCGATCCATCGCCCCCAATCAAGCCGAATGCGCGCCCTGGCAAGCCAGACGGTTCCGTCATCGTTCGAGCACCATTCGCACTCATGCAGCGGATGACCGGCAGGATCCGTCGTCAAAAACCGTCGACCATCGGGGCGGTAAAAAACCATGTGCCCCGTCGGATGAACGGCCACCCGTCCTCCACTTGTTTGAAAGTGCTCGGCAAGCAAACGCGTGGATGGAAAGCAGAGATGATCAGGATTCCGCAGAGCGAAGGAAACCGGATCGGACGACATTCACGTGCGGAGTTGGCCGCTCCCCAGCACGATAAATTTAAAGCAGGTCAATTCTTCCAGTCCCATCGGGCCCCTGGCATGGATGCGGGACGTGCTGATCCCGATCTCGGCTCCGAGACCGAATTGGTAACCGTCGTTTAAGCGGGTGGAGGCGTTGACCAGCACCGCACTGGCGTCGACTTCTTTCAGAAAACGCATGGCTCGCCCATAGTCCGACGTGACGATCGCTTCCGTATGCCGCGATCCGTACCGTGCCATGTGATCCATCGCTTCGTCGATATTTTTGACCACCTTGACCGCCAAGACCAGATCAAGGAATTCTTTCCCATAATCCTGTTCATCTGCCGGCTTCGCCTCCGGAATCAATTGACAGGTTTTGGGGCATCCGCGAATTTCGACCTTGGCCGACAGCAGACTGTGGGCAAGCTTCGGCAAAAACGTCCGGGCGACGGTCTGATGAACCAGCAAAGTCTCCATGGCGTTACACGTCGAAGGGCGCTGCACCTTAGCATTGACACAGATCGCGTGGGCCATCTCGAGATCTGCCGACACATCCACGTAGATATGACATACCCCCGCGTCATGTTTGACCACCGGGATCGTCGAGTGTTCGGCAATCAACCGCATGAGGGATTCACCCCCTCGGGGAATGATCAAATCGATAAAGCGATCCTGCTTGAGCAACACCGGGACTAAATCGCGATCTGGTCGGTCTATAAAGGTAATGGCGCCTGATGGCACCCCGACTTTTTCAGCCGCTTCGGAGAGGATGGCGGCGATCATCGTATTGGAATGGATCGCTTCGCTTCCTCCCCGCAAGACACAAACGTTTCCCGATTTCAAGCAGAGAGCCGCGGAATCCGCCGTGACGTTGGGACGCGACTCATAAATGATACCGATCACGCCGATCGGAACGCGCACGCGACCCACCTTCATCCCATTGGGCCTCATCCACATCGACGGCATCACGCCGACCGGATCGGGCAGTTTCGCCACTTCGCGGATTCCGTCGGCCATCTCCGCGACCCGCTGCGGCGTCAGACGCAGACGGTCCGCCATGGCTTTTTTGTCCGGAGCATTCCCAAAGGCGTCAAGATCGCGATTATTAGCCTCCAGTACCTCCTCCGTTTTGGCTTCAAGCGCCTCCGCCATGGCAAGCAGCGCCTGATTCTTGACGGTTGTTGATAGAGAGGCCAGCTTTCTGGATGCCTGCTTGGCCTTGGCAACCAGCTTCACGATGTATTCAGAAGCCGATTGTTCGATTGATTCAGGTGGTTGGCCGAAAACGTTTGATTCCATGCGACATAGGGGGGTGAGCCTGTTACGGTAATTGTAGCGGGAACGTAGCGCGAAGAATACTCCTCCCCCCTGAAGCCGTCAAGGTGCCATTGTCTCCCTTAATTATGTTTCCTGGACAGAGCAGACGCTTGCCGATTCTTTAAACATATGGCACAGTGGGACAGGTTTTTGTCAGTTTCCTGTATTCACTCACCATATCCACGCATTCGGAGGTGTTCGAACGATGACACAGAATTTGAACCGATCGATTGCGGTCGTGGGACTGGGTTATGTCGGATTACCCATCGCCATCGCCTTTGGAAAATTAGCCCCTGTCATTGGATTCGACATCAACAGATCCAAGGTCGAAGAACTTAAGGGTGGCGTCGATCGAACGGGAGAAGTGACGAAAGAAGACTTGCAAGCCGCGCACGTGCACTACACCTCCGATCCGGCAGATCTGAAGAAAGCCGATTTCATTATCGTCGCCGTTCCCACCCCCATCAACGAAGCACTTCAACCGGACCTCAAAGCTCTTAGGATGTCATCGGAAACGATCGGTGCCAACATGGCGCGGGGCGCTATCGTCGTGTACGAATCGACCGTCTATCCTGGTGTCACGGAAGAAATCTGCCTTCCGATTTTAGAAAAGAAGTCCGGCATGAAGGGAGGAGTGGACTTCAAAGTCGGCTATTCTCCGGAGCGAATTAACCCCGGCGACAAAGAACACACCCTTGAAAAAATCATCAAGGTGGTGGCGGCCCAAGACGCAGAGTCCTTGGAAATCGTGGCTCAAACCTATGGGCTGGTGGTCAAGGCTGGAATCCACCGAGCTCCCAGCATCAAGGTCGCGGAGGCTGCCAAAGTCATTGAGAACACGCAACGTGACCTGAACATCGCCTTGATGAACGAACTGGCGCTCATCTTCCACCGGCTCGGCATCGACACCAAATCCGTCTTGGACGCGGCAGGGACCAAGTGGAATTTTCTTAAGTTTTCTCCCGGACTGGTCGGCGGCCACTGCATCGGAGTTGATCCTTATTATCTGACCGCCAAGGCTGAATCGGTCGGCTACCATCCGCAGGTCATTCTGGCAGGACGGCGCATCAATAACGGGATGGGGAAATTCGTCGCCGAACATACCGTCAAGTTGCTCTCCCAACTTTCACGCCCCGTCAATGAATTGAAAGTGGGAGTGCTGGGGCTGACGTTCAAGGAAAATGTGCCGGACCTCCGCAACAGCAAGGTCCCCGACATCGTGAAAGAGCTGGGTGAATATGGAATCGACGTGCTGGTCCACGATCCCTTGGCCGAACCGGAGGAAGCCGTTGCCGAATATGGAATTCATCTGGCCGATTGGAGCCGAATGAACGAGCTCGACGGCATCGTCATCGCGGTCGCACACCAGCCGTATAAAGACATGAAACCGGCGGAGTTGCTCCGGCTGCTTCGCAACAACCGATACGGAGTTGTCGTCGATGTCAAAAGCATCCTCAATCCGACGGAACTGCCCTCTTTCATCAAATACTGGAGGCTCTAGCTCATTCGTATCGCAATGCGTCGATGGGATTCAGCTTGGCTGCTTTCTGAGCTGGATACAGTCCAAAGAAGAGCCCGGTCCCCGTCGAGATTAAGACGGCCATGGCGATGGCCTCAAAAGGAACCGCCGTCGGCCACCCGGCCATCTGCGTCACAAAACGAGCGCCGACAAGGCCGACTAAGACCCCCAAAAGACTCCCCAGCAAACTCAAGATCAAGGCTTCACTGAGGAAGTGCATAAGAATGTGGTACCGCTTCGCTCCGACGGCTATGCGAATTCCGATCTCTCTGGTCCGCTGGGTAATGGAAACCAAAAGAATATTCATAATTCCTATTCCGCCCACCAAAAGCGAGACGGAGGCGACCACCAGCAGCATCCCCATCATGGTCCGGCTGGTTTCCTCTTGAACTTGAGCGATATCCTGTTGGGTTCGGATAGTGAAATCATCGGGTTGTTCCTCGCGTAAGCGATGCCGTTGGCGCAAAATCTGTCTGATTTCACTCACTGCCGCACCCAAGTCTTCTTCGCGTTCCGTGGCGGTCAGAACAGCTCCGACTAAACCGGCGAAGAATTGCACACCGAACACTTGCCGCTCAGCCGTGGAAAACGGAATGAACACCGCGTCATCTTGATCCCCTCCTTCAGCCGATTGTCCTTTGGCGGCCAAAACACCGATGACACGGAAGGGAACGTTCTCTATTCTGATGATGGCCCCCACTGGATCATCCCCGGAATCGAACAGATTCTCCACCACGGTTCGACCGAGCACGGCAACTCGGCTCATGGATTCCACGTCGGCATCCGAGAACACCGTCCCGCTCTCGGCAGGCCATTGTCGGACCAAGAAAAATCCGGAAGAAGCTCCGTAGACATTGACTCTCCAGTTTCGTCCTCCACGGACGACCTGGAGGCCCTTCCGCTTGATCCATGCCACCTCCCGTAACCGGGGCACCTGACTTTTGATCTCTCTCGCATCCGCCACCGTCAATGTCGCCGCGCCGCCAAGCCCGGTCCGTACGCCTCCCACCGTCGTCGCGCCCGGCAAAATGAGGATCACATTGGCTCCCATACTTGCTATTTGCGTCTGGACCGTGGAGCGCGCTCCTTGTCCGATTCCGACGATCATGATGACGGCACCGACACCGACCGTAATACCCAATATCGTCAGACCGGCCTGCAATCGGTTTCGCCGGAGAACACGGACGGAGTTGACGGCGGTCAGAAAAACGAACCGAGACATGATCCCTGCGATTCGAAACAAGCGGCGTGATCCGTTAAGACGGCCGTCTGGTACAATGCACCAATGCGGGGGAAATCGCAATCACATCGAGCAAACCACGAACCGCCATCCGATCAAGAAGCAAATCATCATTGACTAAAAGTCCTCCTAGCTTAATAATGCCAGCGATCTGAGATCAACGCTTCTTCTTCCAAATCAAACAAGAGAGAGTCGATGATAAGAAGCACGCGCGCATGGCGGAAACTCTCCTTCGTTCTTGTGCTTGTCGTGCTGGGGTGCAACTCCGGCTCGCCGGAAGCCCAAAAGGCCAAACACCTTGAACGGGCCGCGAGTTTTCTGGAGAAAGGCCAGCTTCACGAGGCGTTGATCGAGTACATGAACGTGACCAAGGCCGATCCGGGCAATGCCGACGCCTACTATCAAATGGCGCTCATTCATCTGAAACTCGGCGGCATCGCCAACCTTCAAAAGGCCTTCGCGGAATTGAGCCGGACGCTCGAACTCAACAAAGACAACCGCGACGCCCGGCTCAAAATCGGCGAGCTGTATTTGGTGGGGAACGAGCCGGCCAAGGCCAGGGAGCAAGCCGACCTTATCTTGGCATCCGCTCCTCAAGATCGGGACGCACTGGCGATCCGCGGACGCAGCTTGATCAATGAAAGACGCTATCAAGAGGGGATCGTGGAGCTCAAAAAGCTGCTGGCTCTCGATCCCACCGACCCCGGTGTGTATATCGAACTGTCTCGTGCCTATTTCTTTGCCAACGACCGGGCCTCCGCGGAAGACATCCTCCGCCAGGGCCTCACGGCCAATCCCAGCTCCCTCGACCTCATGTTGGCGATGGGAGACTTTCACCTTTCAACCGGCAAACCCGATCAGGCGGAATCCATGTTCAAGCGAGTCACCGGCATCGCGCCGGACAATGAACCGGCTCGCTTGAGACTTGCCAATCTCTACCAACTGACCAACAAGCTAACCGATGCCGAAGCCGTCCTCCAGCAGTGGGCCACGGCCTATCCTCAGGACGAACGGCCACACCTGCATTTGGGCGATTTCTTTGTTTCACTGGGTATGCGGGACAAGGCCTTGGCCGGCTATCGGCAGGCCTTGCAAGTGAATGCTTCGTCGGCCATCGCCCGAGACAAATTGATCGCCCTGCTGCTCGATCTCGGCAAAACGGAAGAGGCGGAACCGCAAATCAAATCCATTCTTGCGAAAAATGCTCGCGATCTGTCCGGCCGCTTCTTTAACGCCCGGCTCGCACTGGCCAAAGGCAAGGTCGAGGAAGCGATTACACTCTTCCAAACGCTCGCCAATGAGGAAACGCAATTTGCGCCGGCCCATTATTTTCTCGGCATCGCCCACCTGAGAAGCCGCCAGATCGCCCAGGCGCGAGGAGCGTTGACTCAAGCCGTCAAGCTGAACCCCTCCATGCCTGAAGCCCGCACGGCCTTGGCCGAACTGTTCCTCAACGAAGGATCGTTCGACTTGGCGTTGGAGCACGCCCAAGCGGCTGTGCAATTGAATCCACGGAACGTTCAAGCGGCGTTTATCGCGGGGAACGCGTATCTTCGCAAGGGTGATTTTGCCAAAAGCAAACAGGTGTACGAAGCAATTGGCAAAGCCCTGCCCAAGGAAGCCCTGGTCCCCTATAGCCTCGGTCTTGTCGCCCGGGCCGAGAAGAACGATTCAAAGGCCATCGCCTATTTCGAGGAAGCCTTGTCGCTCAAACCGAGCGCCATTGAACCGATCGTTCAAATTGCGGCGATCAAAGTCGCGCAGGGGAAACCGACGGAGGGGCGTGAACGGCTGCTCCGTCAGATGGCCGCGGCGCCCCAGAGCGCCCAGCACGAAAACTTGCTCGGCGAGCTGTGGCTGGCGACACGAGACATGGACCAGGCCGAACGATCTTTTAAGAAAGCAATCGAACTCGATAACTCCCTTCTTGCGGCTTACATGAACCTTGGACAACTTTATTACCAGACCGAGAAAATGGATCAGGCTGCCGCTGAATATCAGGCCGTCGTGGACAAGGAACCGCAAGCCGTCCAGGCTCACATGATGCTGGGCGTCATCCACGAACAAAAACGCGAATATGAAAAAGCCAAAGCACGTTATGAAAAGATCCTCGCTCTGAATCAAAAATTCGCGCCGGCGGCCAACAATCTCGCCTGGCTGTTGGTCGAACAGGGCGGCAATCTCGACGTGGCGCTGAACTACGCCCAAACGGCGAGGGAGCAACAGCCGAACGATCCGGCCATTGCCGATACGATCGGCTGGCTCTACTACAAGAAAAATGCCTACGTGCTCGCCGTCAGCTTGTTGAAGGAAGCGGCTGAAAAACTGCCAACCCATCCCGTTGTTCACTATCACCTGGGCATGGCGCAATACAAAAACGGAGACAAAGAAGGAGCAAAGAAGTCGCTCCAACTGGCGTTGAAACTTGATCGGAACTTTCCCGGGGCTCAAGAAGCTCAGCAAATCTTATCCGAGCTCTAGCTTTTCATCCGTTCTCCGATGATCAACAAAAGAACGGGGCTGACCTTCCCGTAAAGGTCAGCCCCATCAATTTTCAATCAGCGATTGTGCGATTTTTAAAAACAGTTACGCCCTTTTCTCCGCCTTCGCTCGATATACCGCGCCGCCAAGCAACCCCAACCCAAGCAAAAGCAGCGCCCCCGGCTCTGGAACCCCAGCCGCACTATCACTCACGGTCAAAGATCCTCCACCTTGGATCCCGGAAAATGCAGTCCCCGCAACAGTCGGTGCAGACCCATTAAAGAAAATCTGCACCTGGGCAATGGACCCTCCCGTGGCTGGAAGATTGAACCCTAGAGCCGAAGCCAGAGACGAATCAACGTGGTAAATGTTCAACAACCCGCTGAAAGACGACACGGCACTGGTGCAACAATCAAACACCGACGGTCCGGAAAAACTGCCAGATAAGAGAACCACATCGCTTCCGCCAATGTCACCGCTGATTGTGAATGCACCGCCGCCGGCATATTGATTTTGAAAACCGGTGGTAGTGGCTCCACCACTCACGTAATTTCCGGTCGAAAAGTCGAGCAATCCCCCGTTGATTGACAGACTGGTTGTTCCATTGTTGACGGCCGTCACGACTCCGCCCGTCGTAACCAACGGATTAGCACCGCCGCTGTACGAAACCGTACCGCCAAAACCAAACTCAAACACAATCGGCAGGGCGTCGGCCTCCGTAGCCAGAGAAAATCCCATCGCACCAGCGAACGCGAGCCCCAGTCCAAGCCGATACCATCCTTTGGAACAACTAGAACAACCTTTTATCAGCATGGAATTACGACGCATGTGATCCGCCCCCCATGTAAAATCTTTTCCACACCACCACTCCCAGCATCCCCATGGCCAACATCAACACCACGCTCGGCTCCGGCACCCCCTGCGACGGACTGTCCGTCACCGCCA